>JBFLXP010000053.1:0-12302 GCA_040757315.1 Nitrospirota bacterium | reverse complement strand
GGTGAACCGGGAGGACGACAGGTGCCTCCATTGCTACGGAATGAGACTCGAAAAAACCGCTGCAATAGCAAGGAAGATGGGGCTCGACGGCTTCACCACCTCTCTTCTTGTAAGTCCCTATCAGAAATTTGAAATGATAGTCGAGGTCGGAACCGAAATGGGGAAAAGGTATGGCATACCTTTCTTTGTTGAGGATTTCCGTCCGGGGTGGAAGGACGGGATGAAGCTTTCGCGGGAATTCGGCCTATACCGGCAAAAGTACTGCGGATGCATTTATTCGGAGATGGAACGATACCTGGGAAAGAAATAATGCCATATGGCGGACGGTGTTCATTATATAGGAAAGATGCTTGTTATCATCGGCGTCATAACGGTCGCCCTTGGAGGTCTGCTGATGCTTTCGGGAAAGATTTCGTGGTTGGGCAGGCTTCCCGGTGATATCGTGATACAAAAGAAGAACTTCACATTTTATTTTCCACTGGCAACGAGTATCATCATCAGCGTTATCTTGAGTCTCGTCCTCTGGCTGATCGGGAGAAGATAGCGGAATGCGGATACTTCTTTCCTCCGTATTCTTTCTTCTATCCGTCTTCGGACTTAATGCGTATGCATCGGAAACCGTCAGAGTTCTCATCGTGAACGACGCGTACAGCACAATCCCCGATAAAAATGAAAAGATGGAGAGGCTCGGCAGGATGCAGGGCGACCTGCTGGTATCCGGTACGCGTTATACGGGAAATATTGACGTCTGGAAAGGGGAAAGCGGCATCCATATCATAAACGAGATTCCTTTGGAGGAATATATAAAAGACGTGGTTGCTGTGGAAGTCAGTCCGGATTGGGATATGGAGGCGCTGAAGGCGCAGGCCGTAGTGTCGAGGACATATGCGCTGTATCAGAAGAGAATGAACGGCGGCGCCCTTTACCACCTGGCATCTTCGACGCTTCACCAGGTATATAAGGGGAACAATCCCGATGTCAGGGTGTCCTACGCGGTCGAAGAGACTCGTGGTGAAATACTGACTTATGACGACAGCCCGATCGAAGCCTTTTATCATTCCACTTGCGGCGGAAAGACAGAGGACTCCGAGGAAGTATTCGGCAGAGGCCACCCTTACTTGAGACCTGTGGAATCACCCTGTACTTTATCTCCGTACTCCTCATGGGAAAGAGAGATCCCCTTTAGAGAAATCGAAAAGGCATTGAACGTACAGGGAATCAAAGATGTATGGATAAGATCCCGCACAGCGACGGGCCGCGTGAGACATCTTGCCGTGACGCACGGAGGCGGCGTCATGAGCGTCAGCGCAACGGATTTCAGGAAGGCTGTCGGGTGGACCAGGCTTCCGAGCACTAATTTCACGATTCAGAAACAGGATGACACGGTGGTCTTTTCAGGGAAAGGATATGGTCACGGCATCGGGCTCTGCCAGTGGTGTGCGCTCGAGATGGCCCGTGACGGAAAGAATTACAAAGAAATCCTTTCTCACTTCTATCCCGGCGCAGTCATACAGTTGCATGAAAGTCGCTGATTTCGATTATTCCCTGCCCGCTCGCCTCATCGCCGATCGTCCTCCGGAAGAACGGAGCAACTCCCGTCTTCTGGTCCTGCACAGGGACGGTTCAATAGAACACAAGCGGTTCTCCGACCTTCCCTGTTATTTGGGGCCGGGAGACATGATGATTCTGAACAACACTAAAGTATTTCCTGCGCGGCTGACCGGCTTCAAGAGAAACGGGGGAAAGATCGAAATCCTTCTGGTCAGAAAAACCGGCGATGAAATCTGGGATGTGATTTCGCGCGGCGGTTACACGGGTAGAGTCAGTTTCAGCGGTGATTTCGGGGCGGAAATTCTCTGCGGGAAAACAGCCCGGTTTGAGTTCAAGGGAGATTTCATGGAGAACGTGTGGCGACACGGGTCCATGCCCTTGCCTCCTTACATAAAGCGCAAACCCGACGAGTCGGACAAAGAAAGGTATCAGACCATGTTTGCGCGACATTTGGGATCGATAGCTGCGCCGACTGCCGGCCTGCACTTTACCGATGATCTTCTTCACGATATTGCCTCCTCGGGCGTTGCTTTGAGAGAGATCACCCTCCACGTCGGAATAGGCACTTTCAAGCCGATCCGGAGTGATACGTTGCAGGAGCATACAATGGACGCGGAATATTTCGAAATGGATGCCGGTCTTCTGACGGAGATTGTGGAGACAAAAAGCTCCGGCCGCAGGGTCATCTGCGTCGGAACAACGACAACGCGGGCGCTGGAAGGATACGCGGACGGCAGATGCAGCATCTCATCCCGGAATTGCAGGCTGTCGGGGATGACGGACATCTTCATATATCCGGGATATACTTTTAAAGCCGTAGACTCGCTCGTCACCAATTTTCATCTTCCCAGATCCACTCCTCTTATGCTGGCCTCGGCAAAATGCGGCCGGCATTTTCTGCTCAAGGCATACGGGGAAGCCGTCGCCCGGGAGTATAGATTTCTCTCATACGGTGATGCTATGCTTATTTTATGAGAAGGCCGGACGGGCGGGACAAGTCTTCCATAGTATTCGTAGGCAAAGGGACGATCATCCTCGCGCTTGTTGTTGCATCCTCGCTCACCTTCCTGCTCGGATATTTTGTGGGCAAGAGCATGAACAGTCCCGGCGTCAATCGGACGCAGGCGTCTTCTGCTTTCGTACCTTCCAGGCCGGGCGCAGCCGGTGCACCGGAACAGAAGGCAGAGCCGGAGCAAAGTGTTCGGATGACTGTGCAGGATCCCGGTCAGACGCAGACAACCGAGACTGCCGGGCCGCAGGAAAAGGCAGAGAAACAGGGATCAAAGCCTAAGGACGTCAAACGTGATACAAACGAAAAGCATAGCACGCAGGAGAGGAAAGCAGACAACGGCATCAAAACACGTAAATACACTGTACAGGCGGGCGCATTCAAAAACGAATCGGATGCGCAGGCTCTTAAAGCAGAGCTTGAGAAAAAGGGTTACAAGTCAAATGTGACCGCCTCACAGGGAAAGAACCGTGAAAGACTCTTCAAAGTCATAGTCGGCACTTTCGCCGTGCGGAAGGACGCCGAGATACTTGCACTGAAGCTCAAGAAATCCGCCGGCCTCAAGGCATTCGTGACGTTCCATTGAAACAAGGAGGGCATACGCTGACAAGAGAGATAGAACTTGATCCTGAGAAAGAGGGCGACCTGCTTTATGGAAGGCTCGACAGGAGTCTGAAAGCTATTGAGGAAACACTCGGCATTATAGCCTCCCATCGGGGCAACAGAATTTTCTTGCAGGGAGACGAAAAGACTGTCGAAAAGGCGGAAAAACTGATACATGATATCCGGCAGATCAGTTCCGAAGGATATAATCTTTCGCCTGAGGATATCCGGTTTGCGCTCAGGTCTACGGCGGGAGAAGGCGAAGACGCCTCCGTAAAAGACCTCTTCCTTAACAATATTCCGGTTTCTTCGAAAAAGCGGTTTATCGTCCCTAAGACGGAGACGCAGAGACAATACATAGAGGCGATTAAGAATTTCGATATCGTTATCGGCATAGGTCCGGCGGGAACCGGGAAAACCTATCTCGCGATGGCCATGGCGATAAACGCCTTTCTCAAAAAGCAGATCAGCAGGATTGTCCTCGCCCGCCCTGCCGTTGAGGCCGGGGAAAAGTTAGGCTTCCTGCCCGGAGACATCTATGAGAAATTCAATCCCTACCTGAGGCCTCTCTACGATGCTCTCCTGGACATGATGGAGGCAGAAAAAGCCGGGAAACTCATGGAGAGAGGTGTCATAGAGATCGCGCCTCTTGCGTTTATGCGGGGCAGGACCCTGAATGACTCCTTCATAATCCTTGACGAAGCGCAGAACACAACGTCCGAGCAGATGAAGATGTATCTTACCCGTCTCGGTTTCAATTCGAAGACCGTCATCACGGGAGACGTGACACAGATAGACCTTCCGCACGGCAGAGTGTCCGGCCTTATCGATGCCGAGAGGATACTCAAGGACGTCGACGGGATAAAATTCATTTATTTCTCGGAACGGGATGTGGTGAGACACAAATTGGTGCAGCAGATAGTCAAGGCGTACGAAAAGTATGAAAAACGGCCAACAGACGAGTAAGCTGAAGAAAATAAAGGCCTTCCTCAGAAAGTTCAGATCCCTGCCGCCCAAAGCCAACGGCGTGGTCCCCAAGCAGAGCAGAGCCGACAGGCTCCTCCGGGCATATTTTGTGGTGCTTAACGGTTTTATAGCGGCTCTTGCAATTCAGAGGGATTTCGGAATCGAGCAGATTACCGGAGGATTTCTTATAGCCTGCCTCCTTTTGTTCATCTTCTACAGGGATATCATGAGGTACAAGCCGGCCTACGTCAAGAAACATAGTATGCTTCTGCTTCTCGGACTGATGGTCATAGGTACGCTTTTCATCGACAGGCTTTTCGCTTTCCTTCTCACGGGCCTCTCCAGGGGATTGGAATACCGTTTTGTGGAAAGCGCCCTGTTCGGCATTCCCGTTGCGACGGGTGCGATGCTGGTCTCCCTTATTTTCGACTTTCATACGGCTATAACCTTTTCCTTTACGGTCAGCCTCCTTACAGGACTCTGGCTTCATGATGCCGCGTTCACCATATATGCCTTCGTCGGCAGCATCACCGCGGCCTTCGGCGCTATACGGTGCAAGAAAAGGTCTTCGATCCTCAAGGTCGGGGGCTTTGTGGCCGCCGCGAATGTCCTCGCCGCAATACTCATCCTTCTTTTTCGCGGCGACCTCTTTACAGTAAAAGCTTCCCAATCGATCCTCTTCGCTGCTCTCGGCGGCATCAGCGTGGCCGCCCTTGTTTCACTCCTACTCCCTTTGCTCGAATATTCATTCAAGGTCACGACCGACATAAGCCTTCTTGAACTATTAGACCTCAACCAGCCGATAATGAAGAGCCTCATGGTCACCGCGCCGGGCACCTATCATCACAGCGTTATCGTCGGGAACCTCGCCGAGTCTGCTGCCGAGGCTGTCGGCGCCAATCCGCTTCTTGCACGCGTGAGCGCATACTATCACGACATAGGCAAGATCAAGATGCCGGATTATTTTGTCGAGAATCAGAGTGGCTCAAGCAGGCATGAGAAACTCACCCCGCATATGAGCAGCATGATCATAACCAACCACGTGAAGGAGGGGCTTGAAATCGCCCACCAGTATAAGTTGCCGGAGCCTCTCATGGATATAATTCAGCAGCACCATGGAACGATGCTGGTCAGTTATTTCTACCAGAAAGCGAAAGAGAGGGGAGAGCATGTTGCGCCGAACGAGGAAGACTACAAGTACCAGGGACCGAAACCACAGACCCGTGTTGCCGCGCTCGTAATGATGGCGGACGCGGTGGAAGCGGCATCGCGTGTCCTGACTGACCCCACTCCCGCGAGAATCGCGTCCCTCGTCGACAGAATAATCAATCATATATTCCTCGAAGGTCAGCTTGATGAATGCGAACTCACTCTTAAAGACATCCACGAAATCAAGAGGCGTTTTGCCTATATTCTCACAGGCATATTCCATAAAAGGGTGGACTACCCGGGGTTTGATTTTACGCATGAACATATCTTTAAGGAACCGTCAAAGACTCATAAAGGTAAATCCCCGGAGGGTCAGAAGCCTTCTCCGGAGGGCATTCCTGCGACTCGGTCTTCATAAGGCCGAACTGAGCGTACTGTTCGTCAACGACAGCCGGATGCGCATCCTGAACCGCACGTATCGCGGCATCGACAGGACTACCGACGTGCTTTCATTCCCGCAGACTGAGAGCAGAAGTCAGAAGTCGGAAGTCGGAAGCCGGAACACGGAACCCGGAACTCAGAACGTGGTTCTTGGGGATGTCGTCGTCAACCTTCACAAAGCTAAAATACAGGCGGAAGAATACGGGCATTCGTTTTATGAAGAGCTTGACAGGCTGCTCATCCACGGCCTCCTTCATCTGATCGGATATGACCACGAAAAGGGGGGAAGCGCGGAGGGGCGGATGAAACGTAAAGAGAGGGAGTTGCTGAGAAGTTCGAACCCCCTTTAGAAGACAAAGGCTTTAGCGAGCTGACTTCTTGCCGTCATTCTCCGGCTTCACAGGTTTACAAGGAATAATGAATCGAAAAAGATAATTCCTGGATGTTTTCCTGCATCTCTATCTCTTCACCACTTTCTTCTCTATCTGTGTGCATAAACCTTGAATCATGTTCAGTTCCTTTTCCGTCATCCCGGCTCTGCCGATGAAGTGCTTGAGATTGACAATGATATTTTTCATTAGATTTCTATCGCCCCTCGGTATGTATTCAAGCAGTTCCAGCACCCGGGATATCCTTTCGTACAAGGGTGTGATCTCTTGATGTGTCCTGAGGTTTTCAATCAAGGCCGAGTTGTCAAATTTCTTCTTCCCGACCCTTCCGGATTTATCACCTATCGTCTGACCATTCTTCGAAAGTTCGTAGGCGATAATCAGGACCGCATGTGAAAGGTTCAGCGAGGGCTGGATGGTACTGCTCTGGATTCTGAGCAGAAAGCCGCACTGATCCACTTCATCATTGTTAAGCCCCTGCGCTTCTCTCCCAAAAAGGATAGCGACTTTATTGTTTGCTGCTGCATCACGAATCCTTGCCGTACCCTGTTCAACAGGCAATATCACCCCGCGTCTTTTTCCTTCTCTCCTGGTCGTTCCCACGACAATAGCCTTGTCCTTTATTGCTTCTTCAATGGATTTATGGACGGCTGCGGAATCAAGTACATCATGGGCGTTGCGGGCAAACCATCTGCCCTCTTCCGACATCTCAGGCGGAGGTTTAACGAGGCAAAGGTTTCTGAACCCCATGTTCTTTATAGCGCGTGCGGATGCGCCGATATTGCCCGGCTCCCGGGGTTCGACAAGGACAAAAAATATGTTTTGTTTCCATGCATTCATACCTGGTTGTAATGTATACCATTTTAACTATTTTGGGAAGAGTGGGGCGAGCACACACATGTCGCTGCTCCGACTTTGAACCAATGGGGCATAGTAGGTCTTGTGCTCCTTCTCGCGCTGCTTGGCGCAGTCGCGATCAGACGCGGATACCGTTCAAGCTTAGGTTGCGGATTTGGATTTAGGATAGGTTTCTCATTCCTTGACAAACAAAATCAGAGAGAGGTTCTCTCTCCCTGATTCATTTCCCTCTCTGCTGGGCCGACTCGCCTATCCGGGATATTTGCGGTATGTTGGTGTATTATAAATAACGTGCAACGTACGTCATATGCGTTTCAAATAATAGGGAAGAGGAATAATCATGGAACGTGAAGTTATAGAATTCGATGTTGTTTTTGTGGGCGGCGGGCCCGCGAACTTGAGCAGTGCGATTCATCTGACGAACCTCATCCGGAAACATAATGAGGACGTCGCAAATGGGACCCAGCAGGGCGAGAAGATCGATATCGAGGACAAGTTCGCTGTTCTCGAAAAAGGCGCCTATTTCGGGGCTCATAACATTTCCGGAGCAGTTCTCATTCCGGACGTGCTTTCGGAATTACTGCCTGATCATAAGCAGCTCGGCTGCCCGATTGATGCGGAGGTGAACAAGGAATCCATTTATTTTTTGACCGACAAGGGACAGATCAAGGTTCCTTTCACTCCGTCTTTTCTCAATAACCACGGCAATTATTTTCTGTCGCTCTCCAAATTTGCCGGCTGGCTTTCTAAGATTGCCGAACAGAACAAAGTGATGATGCTTGAGGGAACGGCCGCGGTGGAAATTCTCTATGAAGGAGATAAAGTGATCGGCGTCCGCACTGACGACAAACGTCTTCAGGAGGACGGCGAATATGAGACCCCCGGTTACATTCTGAACTCAAAGGTAGTTGTGCTGGGCGAAGGCAGCAACGGGACTCTGCGTAAAAGCATCGTTGAAAAACTGCAGCTTGATAAGGGCAAGGCGCCTTCCATCTATGAACTCGGCGTAAAAGAGATATATGAACTAAAAAGTAATCTTCTTCAAAAAGGCGAATGTGTCCATACATTTGGCTATCCGTTCCGCAAGGGACTTTCCGGCGGCGGTTTCATATATTGCATCTCCGAAAACAGGATTGTCATCGGGCTTATCGCTCATCTCAGCTCCGAAGACCCGCAGCTCGATCCGCACAAGGAACTGCAAATATTCAAACAGCACCCGTTCGTTTACAATATCATCAAAGACGGAAAACCCACGCACTACGGCGCCCGCACCCTGCCCTGCGGCGGCTACTTCTCGATACCTCGACTCACCTCAGACGGCGTTATGATAACCGGCGATTCCGCCAACCTTGTCGATTCGCGAAAGCTGAAAGGACTGCATACCGCCATAAAATCGGGAATGCTTGCGGCTGAAGTCCTTTTTGAAGCGTTCAAGACGAATGATTTCTCGGCAAATCAATTGGCGAAATATGAAGAGAAATTGAAAAACAGTTGGATTTACTCCGATCTCAGGAAGAGCCGCAATTTCACTCCCGCGGTCGCCATGGGAGTTCCATTTCCCGGCGGGCTGCTTCTCGGATTTCAGATGATTGCCGGGGGCGTCACGCCGATAGGCGACCTCAAAACGGAACCCGATTACTCCACAACGAAAGACATGAAGAGTTTTTACGGTAACAAATCCCCCGAACCGTTGCCGAAGGCAGACGACAGAATTATTGTGACCAAATTAACTGACGTGTATTTCTCCGGCACCTCGCATGACGAGAAACAGAAAAGCCATATCCGGTTGCCGGATCCTGCCAAATGCAAAAAGTGTATTGCGGAGTATGGAGCGTCCTGCACGGTATTCTGCCCCGCCGGCGTCTATGAACTGGAAGGCGATAAAATTAGAGTGAACTTCAGCAATTGCCTGCACTGCAAGACCTGCGATCTTAAATGTCCTTTTGAAAATATTGTCTGGAACTTGCCCGAAGGAGGCGGCGGACCGAGGTATAGTCTGCAGTAGATTCGAAACACTATTGGAGGCATGGAAATGATACCGAACGATCTGGCTGGATTAAGAAAACTGTATCTGGGATTCATCTCATCAAGGGTAATACTCACGGCAAATAACATCGGGATGTTCGACAGCCTGAAAAAGGCAGCAACGGCAAGAGAGATTGCGGGGAAGCACAAGACCGATCTTAGAGCGACGGAGATACTGCTTGATGCGTTGACCGGCATCGGTCTGCTCAGCAAGAGCCGGGGCGAAAAATACCGGAATGCTGCCGTCGCCAACCGCTACCTTGTGAAAGGCAGCCGCCTGTATCAGGCGGACATTGTCAGACATGCCTCGACCATGTGGCAGAATTTTTCTGTTCTCGACGAAGCGGTCAGGACTGGCCAGCCGGCACGACGTGGTTTTGATCACGAGTCATTCATCATGGGGATGCATAACCTGACAATATTCCGAACGGAAAGTCTCATCAGAGCGGCCGGTCTTGGAGGCGTAAAGACTATGCTCGATCTGGGAGGCGGGCCGGGAACCAATGCCATCGCCTTCGCAAAGAAAGGCGTGAAGGCCACTATTTTCGATATGCCGGACACGATTGCCATCGCCAGGAACATCGTCCGCCGCGAGCACGTGAAGGGCGTCGGCTTCATTGCCGGAGATTTTCATACCGACGACATCGGCGCCGGATATGATCTCATCCTGTTGAGCCAGATATTCCATGCTTTTTCACCCGAAGAGAACATTGCCCTCCTACGGAAATGCAGGGCGGCAATCAATTCCGGGGGAAGGGTTGTGGTGCAGGAATTTCCCATCAACGACGCGCGGACCTCGCCGCCCCACAGCGCACTGTTTTCGGTCAACATGCTTGTAGGCACGGAAAAAGGCCGCTGTTACAGTCCCAAAGAAATAAAGCAATGGATGTTGCAGACAGGGTTTAAGAATATTTCAGTCAAAAATCTTCCCGAGACGGTGGTCATCATCGGGCATCGAAAAGGCTAAATGGATTGTTCGTGAGTTCTCAAGGCCGAAGGATAGAGAATTCTCTAAGAAAACAGGGGACAACCCGGCATTGTAAGTTGTCCCTCTTTTCATTTTGTGTCCGCCTCAGGCGGATTGGCCGGAGCGAAAGCAATGATGCCGCATCCGCTCTTCGTAAAGGGTTACATACTCTGGAGTTACTGATTCAGTTCTTTCGACGCCGGCGTCTGTCCTCCCTGCACGCCGAGTCGGCCGCCTGTGCCGAGCCCGCCTTTAACGCTTTGTGCCCTGTAGTTACGCACTGCCCCGACCAGCTTGTTGTACGAATCCATGAAGGCGGCTGTCAAAATCTTGCCCTCCGGCGTGTTGCTGTATCCCCCTAAAGCTCCACCTCCCCCACTTCCGAACAACCCTCCGAAAAGGGCGAAATCGAAATTCTTCGCGCTCCCTTCTGAGGCTGCCAGTTGCACGCCGGAGCGATTGTCGATCAGCAGCAGAGTTGTGGAAGCTTCGTTTGACTTCAAGCCCCCTGCCACGGCGCCCACTACACCACCAAACAGGCCCCCAAGAGCGCCTCCCAGGCCTCCAGTCCCTTTTTTGCTGAAAGTAATGGACGGGCTCATGGTGTAATCGGCGGCTACCATCTGTCCTTTTCCGAAGTTGCTGCCCTCCCGCATCTCGCCGCTCTGCTCCAGTGCACGCTCCTGCATCATGTTGTTGAACGCCCGGCCGCGTTCGACCACCACAAAACAGTTGGACTGCTGAATCATCATGCGCAGCACAGGGACAGTAGAACCGAGTTTGTATTGTGCCAGAGTCCCATACCACGGTGCAGTTTGGTCTTCCACAACAGCCATCGTACCGAGGGATTCAGCGCATCTCTCAAGCTGGCTACTGGCGCCCTCGGCAGTGGAGCCACCGGCGGCCCCGGTCGCCGTAGTTTTCGACCCCCCCAGGATCGGTTCCGTAGCCCCGCATTCCGCCAACCCCAGTCCTACCATCAACGCCAAAGCTGTACAAAATACGCAAAGCCTTTCTGGTAGATTCAATCTTTTCGCTTTCATAGTTGTCTCCTTATCAATCGGGTAGTCTCCCGTGTTTTATGGTATCGTCCACAAGCTTCTATACTCCTTTATGTCGTGCGGATTACCGCCGGCCACTGCGCGGGCGATTCTTGGCATGCAAGTATCATAGAGCAAAGAAGCCGGGACGTCAAGAAAACGCCTGTCCCATACTGCTATTGTCTCCAAGATTTGAAGCGATCCCACTTTGCCCTTTCCATGCTTTTCCACCCGAAGAAAACATCGCTCTCCTGCGGAGATTTACGAGCGACGTGCTTGTTGCGGCTCATATAAGAGTGTGATAATATGATTAGAAAAAACAGCTTGTCGGCTCCCGCGTACATTCGCATGTCCTTATTGCCGTCGCTTTCGCAAGGAATCTGGCATGGAGGCTGCATAAAATTGTTTACTGGGGTGCTCGTATTCGGCTTGATTGTAGTCGTTACCAGCGCTTTGATCATCAAGAGACGCGATAAAATGGACCGTGCAGAGATTGCAGCCTATGTAGCGATCATCGCTCGGGGATCACTCTGTTGGGGCCTTCTCCTGTCGAAATGCGCAAGATAGGCCTATTGCAGGAAAAAACACGGTATCGTACTCTCCTAAATACAATCGTGAAGGGAAAGGAGGTAGTTGCGAGAAACCGACCGGCAGGAGAAAGAAATGGGCCAAGACGTTCCGGCCGATTCGTGAAGATATCCGGACGTACTTCGGAAAGGACGCACACGTTTCCATACCCGATGAAGGAGGAACACCATGAAATTAAGCACAAGGAATCAGATTAAAGGCAAGATTACCGAGGTTGTGAAAGGTACGGTCGCGGCAAAAGTGAAAATCGATATCGGCAATGGGAATACGATCACTTCCACAATCACGGTCGAAGCAGTGGATGACCTCAACCTGAAAAGGGGTGATGACGTTGTCGCCCTCATAAAAGCCAGTAGTGTCATGATCGGCAAGTAGCAGGCTGCTTGCAGGAGATTGATCAGAACAAACAGATGGAGACCCGGCACCCCGGGGGAGCTGTACGCGTTTGCAAAATGAGTAACATCGGCATCTTTTCAAGAATATTCTGCTGCTACGCGAACATATCCCAGGCACTGCGACCCAATTGATGCAGATGCAGCAACAAACATGCCGGTCTCTAACCTGCTGTTTTTATGCCGTTTTGATTTGCCGGCTAAATGTCTGAGCAGTCAGAAACCGTTGCAAAATACCCGAGCAGGCGGCAAAAAAGCACGAAATACCGCTTGACTCACTGTTTAAGGTGTGCTAAAAATAAGATAAATAGTCAAAGCATCAAG
>JBFLXP010000052.1:0-12389 GCA_040757315.1 Nitrospirota bacterium | reverse complement strand
CAGATTTTCACGATGGCGCCAAAACGCACGAGGGTAAAAAATTGCCGCCGGTGAAGAAAGAAAAGGACCTCGTCCTGATCGTAGATGACGACCCTGCTGTGTTGGCTCTTGCATGCGAAATTCTTGAAAAGTGGAATTATGAGGTTATCTGCTGCACCCGGGCAGAAGATGCTCTCGAAGAATTGAAAAAACAGGATGTCGACCTTCTAATAGGCGATCTTGTGATGCCTGAAATGGACGGTCTCGCACTGTTAAAAAAGGCCCGGGAGATTGTGCCTGATCTCATCTGCGTAATAATGACGGGGCACGGTACGATTCAGATAGCGGTCGAGGCGATGAAAATGGGCGCCTTTGATTTCATCATAAAACCCCTCGATTTGAAAGTGTTCAAATATGCCGTTACACGAGCATCTGAAGTCCGCCAGTTGCACAAGTTAAAGGAAGTGTATCGCTCAATCGTCGAAGACTATCAAACAGAATTCATTCTCCGGTTTCTGCCTGACATGACCATAACTTTTGTGAATGATGCATTCTGCCGGCATCTCTCAAAAGGCAGAGAGCAACTGTTGGGACAAAGCTTTCTGCAATTTACAGCCGATGAGGACAAGGATTACGTAAGGCAACTGATATCTCAGATTCACGACACGAACCCGATAGTGATATTGGAGCACCGCATCTATGGGTATTCCGGGGAAGCAAACTGGCAGAGGCTGATCGTCAGGGGGATGTTCGACAAGCAGGGAAATCTCACAGAAAATCAGGCAGTGGGATACGATATAACGGAACAGAAACGCACGGCGGAAAAGCTTGTCGAAAGCGAGCGGAAGCTCAGAAACGTTATCGAGCACAGCAACGAACTCTTCTACATCCGGGACAACGCCCACAGATTCACTTACGTGAGTCCGCAATGTGCGCAGATACTCGGTTATGCACCAGATGAATTAACTGCGGAATGGACGAACCTGCTCACGGAGAACCCGATCAACGATCCGGGTCTGGAGCTTACCGAGAGCGCCCTAAAAAAAGGTGAGAAGCAGAGGCCCTATCTGTTGGAGGTATACAAGAAAGACAAATCAAAAGCGATCCTTGAAATCGACGAGTCTCCGTTGAAAGATGAAAAGGGCGAGGTAATCGGGATCGTTGGTGCGGCGAGAGACGTCACTGCTCAGAAAAGTGCTGAAAAGGAAATCAAGAAGAGGATGAAGGATCTCGAGGACTTTTACGAGATGGCCGTCGCCAGGGAAATGAGGATGAAAGAGCTGAAAGGACGGATTAAGGAACTGCAAGAGGAGCTTGCAAAATATAAAGAGCTCGATGATCGAATAGAATAGCGTTATTGATACAACGTCCTGGACAAGTTCTGCGGACGCGGCGCGCGCACATGCACCACCTGTCACTTCTCAGACATCAGCAGTTCCACCCGGGTAATTTCTTCCCTGAAAATCATAAAGCGAAGGAGAAGGCCTTCGCTTCGACCTTTTGCTACAATCAGTCCCAAAAAATCCCGCGCAGATTTTTCTTGAAATATAGTCCATCCTTGAATTAAACTGAACATATGTTCACGTGAACATATGTTCAGTTGTATCGAATCGAATCCGTGAAAGTGCCATGACTACATGGTATCGCCCGGCATGTCTCAAAAGGGGCGATTGGAGAGAGATGAAAAAATTACTGCTGGGTGGCATAGCCCTGATAGCAATCGGGCTGACCGCTTTCTTCCTGGTCAGAGGCAATGGCGACGAAGTCAAATTCAGGACGGAAAAAGTCGTTAAGGGCGGCATTGTTATGGCTGTTACCGCAACCGGGACGGTCAACGCGGTCACCACCGTTCTTGTCGGTACGCAAGTCTCGGGGACGATCAAAGAAATATTCGCGGACTTTAATTCCCCCGTGAAAAAGGGTCAGCTTATTGCGCGCATAGATCCCGCGACATTCCAGGCTCAGGTGGATCAGGCCCGGGCGAATCTGCTTTCAGCGCGGGCAAATCTTGAGAAGGCGGATGCAGCTCTCGTCGATGCGAAAAGGACTATGGAGCGGAACAGGGAATTGTTTTCGCGGAACCTCATTGCGAGAAGCGATTTTGACACCGCAGAAACGAATTACGAGACAGCAAAAGCACAGGTGGCTGCGGCAAAGGCCCAGGTGGCTCAGACAGAGGCCTCACGGAAATTCGCCGAGACAAACCTCCAGTATACAAAGATTCTATCTCCGGTGGACGGGGTTGTGATCCTGCGAAACGTGGACGTGGGACAGACTGTTGCGGCGAGTTTTCAGACGCCGACTTTGTTTACGATAGCGCAGGACCTTACCAAAATGCAGATCGACACTAATGTAGACGAGGCGGATATAGGCAAAGTGGCTGTTGGACAGGAGGTCGAGTTCACCGTGGACGCATACCCCGATCACATCTTTAAAGGTAAGGTGTGGCAGGTTAGGAATGCGCCGATCACCGTGCAGAATGTCGTCACATACGATGTTGTAATCAAAATGGACAATCCTGAACTCAAGCTGAAGCCGGGCATGACCGCCAATGTATCGATTATCGTTTCGTCGAAAGAGAATGTGATAAAGATATCCAACGCCGCTCTGCGGTTCAAGCCTTCCGACGGAAACCTGGTTTCCACCGAAAGAAAAGGACAGGCGGTCTGGATACTCGAAAACGGCAAACCGAAGCGCGTCCCGGTTTCGCTCGGAATCAGCGACGGAAGCTATACCGAACTTGCCGGCGGAGAAATCGGGGAGGGTCAGGAAGTGATTGTCGAATCTCTCGAAGAGACAAAAGAACTCCGGCCGCCTTCAGGTCCGAGAATGTTCTGATATGGCTTTGATCGACGCAAAGGATATCACGAAGATTTACATGATCGGCGAGATCCCCGTCAAGGCCCTTGATAACGTATCCATTAGAATCGAACGGGGCGAATTCGTCGCCGTTATGGGACCGTCCGGTTCGGGCAAATCCACATTCATGAATATTCTGGGTTGCCTGGACAAACCGACAGGCGGAAGCTATTTCCTCGATGATACCGATATCGGCGAACTTGGCAGGGACGAACTTGCCGGTATCAGAAACAAGAAAATCGGCTTTGTCTTCCAGGGTTTTAACTTGCTTCCCAGGACATCGGCGATCGAAAACGTCGAACTTCCTTTGCTTTATGACGGACTGCCTGCCGGGGAGCGAAGGGAACGGGCAGTGGAAGCCCTCGGTCATGTCGGCCTCGAGGGTAGGGGAGACCACCATCCAAATCAGCTTTCAGGCGGCCAGCAGCAGAGGGTGGCGATAGCGAGGGCTCTGGTGAATAATGCGCCCATCATCCTTGCGGACGAGCCGACAGGGAATCTCGACACGAAGACGAGTGTGGAGATAATGGAACTCTTTGTCAGACTGAACATGGAATCGAAGATAACCGTGATACTCGTGACACATGAAAACGATATTGCGGCTTTCAGCAGGAGAATCGTGAGGTTTCTCGACGGCCGTATCACGAGTGACGAGAACAGGACAACGCCTTGATCAATCTGCCTTCAACGTTCCGGATATCGTTCAGGGCACTGAGGGTGAACAAGATGCGCTCGGCCCTCACCATGCTCGGCATAATTATCGGCGTGGGAGCGGTCATCGCCATGGTTGCTATCGGCACGGGGGCAAGCAGGAGAATATCCGAACAGATTTCGAGCATAGGGAGCAATCTCATCATGATTCTTCCCGGGGCGACGACAGCCGGCGGAGTGAGAATGGGCTCCGGTACACAGCCGACCCTGACCTTGGGGGATGCGGAAGCTATTCTTAAAGAATGTCCTTCGGTCCTGAATGTTGCGCCTGTCTCGAACGAGGTTGCGCAGGTTGTATACGGGCATCAGAACTGGTCTACCGGGGTTGTAGGGACAACGCCCGGAATGTTGAACGTCAGAGACTGGCCACTTGCTTCGGGCCGGCCTTTTACCGATCAGGATGTCACGAGCGCAACAAAGGTATGCCTGTTGGGACAGTCTGTTGCAGACAACCTCTTCGGCGATATGAATCCCATTGGCCAGATAGTCAGAATCAAGAAAATACCCTTTACTGTTATCGGTGTCCTTGCGATAAAAGGACAGTCTCCCCAGGGTCAGGATCAGGACGATACCATTTATGTTCCGGTCACAACTGGTCAGAAAAAACTTTTCGGCACATCTTTCCCCGGGACGGTCAAAAGGATAATGGTAAAAGCAAGAAGCACACAAGACCTGTCATCGGCCGAGAGACAGATAACCGAACTGCTCAGGCAGCGGCATCACATAGGTCTAAGGCAGGAGAATGACTTCACGGTAAGAAACCTTACGGAGTTCATGAAGGCCGCTGAACAGTCGACAAGAATAATGACCATTCTGCTCGGAGCTATCGCTTCGGTCTCTCTACTTGTAGGAGGAATAGGCATAATGAATATTATGCTCGTGTCCGTCACCGAAAGGACGAGAGAGATCGGTATAAGAATGGCTGTGGGCGCAAAGGCAAACGACATACGGGTTCAGTTCATAATAGAAGCGCTCACCTTGTCGCTTGTCGGCGGAGTAACCGGAATTATTGCAGGGATATGCGGTTCAAAGATTCTTTCTCTGCTCGCAGGATGGCCGACAGTGGTGTCACCTTTTTCTGTTCTCCTGGCTTTCGGTTTTTCCGGACTGGTCGGTATATTCTTCGGGTTCTATCCGGCCTACAAAGCCTCGCTCCTCGACCCTATAGAGGCGCTGAGGTACGAGTAAGAAGGATGCACCCGGAGCGGATTATTCCACGGATGTCCTGATTGATCAGAGCAGATACTGTATCCCGAATGCTTTCGGGATTCCTATCGGGGCCGAGAATGAGTCCCGAACGCTTTCGGGACATCTGCTCCGATCCCCCATTAATCATAAATAATCCGACCTACAGCTTGAGCCCTTTTCTCACTGGATCTCTAAGGCGTCCATTGCGGGCAATGTTATGATGAAAGTGGTTCCCGAATCGGAGGGGGACTCTTGTTTTGTCCGGGTTTCAAAAGTGATGCTCCCGCCGTATTTTTTTATGATCGCATAGGAGACCGTTAATCCGAGGCCGGTGCCTTCTCCGACCTTCTTGGTGGTGAACAACGGATCGAAGATCCTGGATCTGTGCTCCGGCAGGATCCCGGTGCCTGTATCGGCAATTCTTATCTCGACCTGCCGTCCGCTTTCTCCATCGCGCATCCTTGTCTGTATAAGAAGTCTGCCCCCGCCTTTCATGGCCGGAACGGCGTTATTGATGATGTTGAAGAAAACCTGCTGCAGCTCGTTCGTATCCGCTTTGACAGCCGGGATAGATGCGGCCAGTTCAGTCAAGACCGAAATATTGTCGATAGCCAGGCTTTTCTTTTTCACAGCGATCAATTCCTCGATTATTCGGTTTACGTCCACGGCTTCTTCCCTGTGTTCCCGGTATCTCACGAAACTCAAAAGGTTTTCGACTATCCTCTTTGCATTGTTGCCCTGTTTCTGTATGGTCTTCAGCAGATCATAGGAATCGGCATCCTCAGAAAATCTTTCGATGAGCAGATCCGTGAATCCCAGGATGATAGCCAGCGGATTGTTGATCTCGTGCGCGACACCCGCCGCCAGCGTTCCTATGGAGGCCAGTTTTTCAGTATGCAGCATCTGTTCTTCCAGTTTCTTCCGTTCCGTGATGTCGATCAGAGACTCGACGGTCTTCTTTGTGCCGGGGATGACGGACGCACTCAGGAGCACGTTCCTCACGCCGCCCTGTCTGTCGATAAACCGGGCCTCAAAACTTTTGGAAAGGTCGCCGACGGCATGACTTCTCCGGGCGTAGTGGTATTTCTTCATCTTCTCGATATCACTCTCGTCAAAAAAATCCGTCCAGCTCTTCCTGCCTTCGATTTCTTCTTTTGTATAACCTGAGAGCATTTCGAATTTCGTATTCACCAGCGAGATTGTCGTATCTTCCTCTACGATGATTGTGGCGCTGCCCGTATTCTCAAAAACCGTCCGGTATTTCTCCTCCGATTCCCGAAGGGCCTGCCTGCTCCTCATCCGTTCGATGTATCGCTCGCAATGCCTTGAGATCGCATCAAGAAGATTCCTTTCTTCCTTGGTGAAAGGACCCTCGTCGCATAAGGGCCTTTCCTCAAGGTAATACACTTCCACCGCACCGATCAGAATACCGTACACGGGGATTCCGCTTTCCTGTTTCCAGACAGTCTGGCGGAAATTCTTTGTCCTGAATTCCCGGTCTCCCAATGCAATACGTGCACAGGCGATTTCCGGATACCGCCATCCATAGGGTATTCTGTCCACTATCCCCTGAAACACTTCATCCTGCGGGATGCTCCTCTTCTCAGTGAGTTCCGAAACGCCATAGAGGCAGTTGATCTCCTTTACACGCTCCCAGAGATCGTAGGTCCGTTTCCGTAATATCTCCTCGACCTTGCTCCGTTCATTGATCTCATGCGATATACTCTGGATCATCTCGTTGGTCACCGTCTTGAGAGATTCGAGGAGTTCTATATTTGATCCGCTTGACACGCGCGCATCCATCTGCCCTCGTGAGACTTTATGAAGTACCTCAAAATGCTCGGCAAGGCCTATCGCTATTTCATGGGCCTGATCAACGATTTCCCCGATCTGCTCGGCGGTCAGGTTAACCATGTGTTTCAGCCCGCTGATCAATTCGATGTCTGAATTCTCGGGGATCCTCACCGTGGGATCGCCGGACGCTATCTTCTTCAGAGCCTCGAAGACTTCACATAAGCTGATTGCCAGCTCCATGCTCATGGCCTCGAGCTCACGGTCCCGTTCCCCGATAATCCTGTTATATTCTCTGAACTGCCTGCCGACCACTCCAAGAGTCACCTTCATGGCGGCGACATCCCGGGTCGCTCTGAGCACTTTGCATCCCAGGCACAATTCCAGCTTTTCGATGAATTTCCCCTGAATTTCGTTCCGGCAGTGAGTTCCGGAAAGCAGCCAACACTTGAGATTCTTTGATTTATAGGCGGGACACTCCGTCTTATCGCAGTTGAAGACTTCCCAGCATTTTACCCCAGCGGGTTTATTAGGCGGCTTTTTCACGGTCGGTTCTTTCGTCTTCATGCCAAGGGAAGAATCCTCCGCTTCCTAATATCATTCTATTATGAACGACCCCAAAAAGTCTAAAAAAGGCAATCTGTTCTGTATGGAATGGAAGGTATGCGGCTCGATTTCCGAAGCAAGATAGACTGCGTCTGGTTGTATTCAAATCTTTGTCGGGTATAATCTATAAGAAAGATGGAAAAGCTGGTGGAAGTCTTGGTTACATACGATACTCTTGAGGCGGAAATGATTAAAGACATTCTGGAGAGCGGCGGCATCGCGGTCGTCCTGAGATCTTCAAAAGTAACGCCCTATCCGGTAAATATAGGTAAAATGGGCGAGATCAAGATTCTGGTGAGGGAGAGTGATGAAGAAGCAGCAAGAAGGGTGATAGCGGAAAGCGGCGATCACCCTTGATGCGTGCGCCTTCCGCTTTTTATCACTTACAATCGATCTTCAGCTTGTGAAGCAGGTTCCATTGTTTGTCCCGCTTGAGCAGGTCGACGAGTTCCTGTTGCATCTGCGTGATGCCCGTCGCGCAGAGGACGCAGATGTCTTTCTGGTTTGTTCTCTTGCCGCACAGTCTGCATTCCTTGTTTTTCATTGTTGATAGTCTCCCCCCAATTTTTTTTATGCCTTGAACAGAAAATGAGCTACCGCAACAGAAGATCAGGATCACGAAAAAGCATTGCTTATTATACGATAAATAAATTTTATAAATCAACCCCCGTGGTTTTTCGCCTATTTCTCCTGCTCCTTCTTAAACTGTTCGCCTGCTTTGTGCACGGCCAGCCTCAGTTCGTCCCATGCGCGATCAACTCCCGTCTTCAGATCCTCCCACGCCTTCCCGCTCGCTTTCTTCAACTCATGAAGTTTTTTCCTGGCAGCCTCCTGCTTTGCTCTCAACATTTCCATCTGTTCCCGGTATTCCCTCTTTTTTTCTTCTTTCACCTGTTCCGCTTTTGCCGCTAATTCGCCGATTCTGCTCGACCACTCCTTCAGGTCGGCTTCAAGCTTCTCGATATACGCCTTTTTTTCCATGTTTCCTCCTTTTTTATTACCTGCCGTCAAGGATACCACAGATTCTGCACAGAACATCCTGAATGTCGGCATATCACGAATTCGAGAAGATCATGGATGATCTATCCATCTCAGCTCGGTCGTACCGTCGTGCCCGTGAACCGTGATAATCTGGTCGACACTGTCATAGACTGTGATGGACGGAATTGCCGTGATCCAGGCAATAACGCACTTCCCAGTCGAGAATTTCACACCTTCGGCGATCTTCCCTACGCCCGATATGCCGGTTTGATCTTCGTGCCTTATGAGCTCGAATCTTCTGAATCCGCTTGTTTTCATCATACTACGCTCTCTGTCCTTCCAAAGAGACAGCAAGAAAGATGCCCACGCTCAACTTATTGTTTTTACGCGAAATAGGAATGGACTCCCCGGCATTTTGCCGGTGAAGCAGGCATTTTGCCGGACTATTCATAAAACCGAAGACCGTCCGGACGGGGGTTAGAATTTAAGATGTGCGGGGCTTGGGTCAGAGGGGCTGGAGGTCTTGGAACAGAGCCCCCAGAGATTTCACGAAGTTTATATACCTTCCATCCTTTTCCAGAAGCATTATGCCCATACCGTTTCCGACAGAAGGAAACGGTGTTTTCACCGTTCTTGCCACTATGCCTCTGAGAAGAGCGATGGAATTGTCCGGCATCACTATTTCGATAGCGACGACGGTGTCGGGCGCAAAACCTCTGCTTGTCCTGATAAAAACGCCGTCCTCGGAGAGATCGCTTGATATCCCCGTAAAGACATGGTGATCGACTCTGCACTTTGCCGTCAGTCTCTTGATAAACCTTGGGCGCCTTCTTCTATCCGTTCTTCCTTCCATAAACAATTCCTCCGTGATCATACTTTTGCATTTTTGTATCCGATAATCAATACGACAAAAGTATGATTTTGAGGTTCAGTTCCGAAAAATAGGACGAAAGTCCCTGCCTGTTGACTATTTGCGAAAACCCACTATAATTACAATTACGAATACGGCAGCAGGCGGCGGTCCGGCATCGGTGCGGCGTTCTGCATCCGCGTATTTGTGATCAGAGGTTTATTCCCGATGAGTTCGGAAGAACCGAACCTCGGCACGGAGAAAAAATGGAAGAAAAAAGACGTCACAGGAGGATTGCCGTTGAAATCATGGACATCAGCGGCAGGATCGCCTTTGCCAGTAATGTAAGGATACTCAACATCAGTCTGGGCGGCGTCCTGCTGAAAGCAGACAGGCAACTCCACCTTGACAGAACCTATGAACTCAGGCTTGTCGGAAGAGGAAAGACCCTTGCACTGCCGGCCCTCGTTGTCCGGAGCGAATTGAGAGAGAGCGTCAAAGACAACCGCGACAACATCATCCCGATCTATTCGATCGGAATGAAGTTCATGAAGTTGTCGAAGGAAAAGATGAACGCCGTTGCCGATTTCATAAAGGACTACGCTATTGATTACGAAAGAGAAGATCTGGTCAAAACAGAGGATATGACGAAGCTGAGCGGGCTGAGGCTGTATGTAAGGTTTCGGGTCGATGAATCCGAACGCGCAAGCGTATTTCTTAAAGACCCGTGCAAAGTGAAGAAGATCAGTCTCGGCGGCATGCTCGTTGTTTGTGAACATGAAGTGAATGTCGAAGACACACTCCCCATGGAGATAAGGCTTCCGGATGGAAGTATGGTTTCTTTCTTGGGGAGAATCGCCATGTGCAGTCCGGTTGCAGGGACCGAACCGCCAAAGTATGAAATGGGGATAGAGATCATCGAGATGCCTGAAGCCGAAGGGGGACTGTTCAAGAGTTTTGTTCAGACCATTGGGACTTCTCTGTAGCTGAGCTCTGCCTCTTGTGTAGATTTATTTGGTAGGCGATGCTGGTCTCGAACCAGCGGCCTCTTCCGTGTGAAGGAAGCGCTCTCCCACTGAGCTAATCGCCCACCTGATGGGTGAATCGTGCTCGGAGACTGTCGATCTCCAGTTCTATATTAACGGAATTCGACTGTTTTTTAAACCCCTCAAAACAGTCGGGATCAGGCGTGCTATAATTTTTTTACATGGCCGCCCCCAAAAAAATCTATACACTCGGCACCGACCTCAGAAGTGAAGAAGATTTTGTCGAAATTCTGCTCGCCTACTATATCCAGGCCGTGGTCGACGTGAGAAGTTTTCCGACGAGCAGGATCGCGACATTCAAACGCGAAAACCTCAGTCGCCTTCTTGTCCGCGAGGGAATCGAATATCACTATCTGGGAAGAGAGATCGGCGGCTTCAGGAAGGGCGGCTACATCGCGTATACGCTGACCGACGAATTCAAGCAGGGAGTTACATTGCTCGAATCCATTGCGGAGAGCAAAATCCCGGTCATCATATGCGCCGAGCGATTTCCCTGGAAGTGCCACAGAAGATGGATATCGAGGGAGATGCAGAAGCGGGGATGGGAAGTAATTCATATTATTGATAAAGGGAAGGTCTGGGCGCCGAAGTAGGACTCGGCGCACCGTATCCGTAGAGAATTAAGTTCTTACACTTAAACAAATAAGTATTTAATTTTTATAGGTCTGACAAAAACCGGAAACAATTAAGAGAATGCCCAAGTATTGACTCCGAACATCTTGCCCAAAAATTCCTTGAATGTCGAAGTTTGTATCCGGTATCCTTCAATGGTTGATCATGAAATTTATTTTAAGAAATCCAGTAATAGTATCATTGCTGTTTCTGTGAGTTCATATGCTCAGGTTCACGAACAATTCTCTCCTCAAGAGCCTAAACAAAATGCTCAATATTGGTTTGATCTTGGCGATAATTCTTTCCTTAAAGGCAAATATCAGAGGTCATTGAGGCATATAAACAGGCCATTCAAATTCAACCAGATCATGCAGATGCTCATATGCATCTCGGTTTTGTCTATATCATGTTAAATGATACGGGTTCTGCACTTGATACATATAGGATGCTGAAAGATATTAACCCTAAAATGGCCAATAAATTATTTAATCTCATTTATAGGGAAATAGTTCTCAACCATCTAAGTTGAAATAGAATGCTTCTTCCTGCGTTGTTAGCCCACCACTTCGAATTGTAGAAGCTTGCTTTCTCTAATGCTTCATTCTCCGGCACCCAAATGATAGTGCCGCCTTAAGACAAATTGCCTCATAAGAAGGGCGTCGTGCCCGGCAGATTCATCTCTGCGGCGACTAAATTGCAACAAAATCGATTAGTTACAAATGGGCATAATCCTTGCGGGTCGGAAATGAAGAGGGAGGTGAAAAGATATGTGTAAAGTATGTGGCTGTACGCCGTGCAAATGTGGGAGATTGATTATTAACAAGGTTTGTGAAGGTTTCGCTAAACCATATGATGATTGTACCTGCGAGCCAAAGAAATAGGAAGTCGAGGTGTTGGCGATAGAGGCAGGCGGGAACCAGACGATTACGGAGGGCTCCTTCATAAAGTAGTGCCTAAAAATAAAAGTTAAACAGTACGTGAGAAAGCAGGAGGAAAATGGATATGCCACATTTAATGGACATTAATGCTGATGCAACAGGTTTTGTAATTCGGGGTTATGATCCGGTGGCGTACTTTACTGAGGGACGGCCAGTCCCCGGTCGCTCCGATCTATCGGTCGAGTACAAAGGCGGAAAGTATCTTTTCGCCACCGAGGCGAATCGTGATACGTTCAAAGCAAATCCTGAGAAGTACGTGCCTCAATACGGCGGCTACTGTGCCTATGGCGTGGCCGTAGGAAAGAAGTTCGACATCGACCCATCATCGTGGCGTATTGTGGACGGAAAACTTTATTTCAACCTGAATCCGGTGATTCTTGAGAAATGGAGCGCTGACTCGAAGGAATATATCCGCAAGTCCGAAGAGAACTGGCCGCAGATCCGTGAGAAGGCTCCGTCTGAGTTATAACTCTAATGAATATTGATAATTTTTAGGAGGTGCACTATGGCAAATCCACCCGGCGGCATGTATCCTTTTGTTATAATGCCCGGCCCCCATGGATATTTTATCCAGCTTCTCGGCCTGACGGAAAGGGCAGCAATTAACAAAGAGTACGAAGAGATGCTTGCAAGACTTTGCAAGATCAAGGAAGTCTGGTGTTTGCCGAAAGAGAAAACGCAATATTATTACTACGGCAATTAAATAGATGAAAGATGTCATGCTCCGACTTGATCGGAGCATCCGGTCCCTTATGGATTCCCCGGTCAAGCCGGGGAATGACGTCGTTTTGGTATTTACTTGCCGGAGTAATAATACTAAAGGAGGTT
>JBFLXP010000051.1:0-12633 GCA_040757315.1 Nitrospirota bacterium | reverse complement strand
GACAGGCTCAGAGTGACAATTGTCATGGTGATCCGTCAGTACGCAAGACGGATGTCGAACCATGGATTCCCCGATCAAATCGGGGAATGACGGATAACATAATTCTTGGACAGGATCGAGAACGCTAACTCTCGCTTTCTTGTTCGATCTCCACCCTCACAAGCGCAAGGATAGCGGAGTGGGGGACTATGAGGTATTTCTTGTCTTCGAACTCTATTTCGACAGCAGAATCTCTGAGGAAGATTGCGTAGTCGCCTTCGGCAGCCTGAAGTGGGATATATTTTGTTTCCTTCGTCCTACCCGACGCCCAAGGTTCTTCTGAAACCCCCGGTTCGTGAACAGCATATCCCGGTCCTGTTTTCACGACATATCCACTTGCCACCTTTTCCTTCTCCTTGACAGTTTGAGGAAGATAAAGGCCGGAACTGGTCTTCCCGGATCCTTCTTCAGGGTCTATGAGGACTCTGTCGCCGATGACGATGAGATTTTTCTTTGCTTTCATAGAGGTATTCTAACCCATTCTCTTCTGAAAATTTCATCTATCATTTTGTTGCCAACCTATTCTCCAGCAACCGCATATGGTAATGCAAAGTTTCTTGCATCGACAAATTGATATTTTGTCATTATCCGGCTTGACCGGATAATCCAGGGGTCCAAGAAAGCTTCTGCGATCAAAAAGATACTGGATTCCCCGATCAAGTCGGGGAATGACAGACATAGGGAGCACATCTTAAACCTCCGGCAGCATGATATTGATCTGCGCACCGGGAAAGGGTACAAGATTTGTTTCTTTTGCTTTTCCTCTTGCCCAGGAAGGGATTATCGACAGTTTTGCCGTGCCCGAACGGATGGAGAGTTTTCCATTCCACTGTTTGACAAACCTCCTCACCGCCGAAAGCCCGTGTCCTCTCCCTCGATCCGCATGGCGCGAGGCGCCGTGCATGAGTCCCTTTTCTATGGCCTCATAATCGCTCCTGATCGCGAACCGTTCCGAAAGGGATTCCCTGAATCCTATGCCGATGTCAGTAACGGCGATTTTGACAACATTCCTGTTCAAATTCTGGAAGTGATATTTCTGTATCCCCACAAAACCCTTGTATTCACTGTGCTCGATGACATTCTGGCAGACCTCGGAGAGCGCTACAATAAACTCGTTGATTGTGTGTTCGTCATAGTGGAGATTTGCTTCGAGTATCGCCTGACTCCTGTCTTTCACTTTTCCGACGATGAAATGAATATCGTCGGACTTGGCGATCGGAGTAATCTCAAGGAGCACATCGGAATAGGAGCTTCTCAGATATTTGTCGGATATGGCGGGGTTCACCGGCTCCAGATCAAAATATCTCGGTGCGAACAGAAAGAAGTCCATTCTTTCGAGATATTTAAGCACTTCTTCAGATTGCGGAAGATGAATGATATGGCGAATACCGCGGGATGAGGACACTTCTCCCATTTCCAGGAGCCCGACCATGCCGTACGGGTCTATGAAGGAGACCTCGCGGAGATCGATAACCTGCGAATCGAATCGCTTCAATACCTGTTCGAATGTCTCTTCCGTTATTTGGGAGAGCATGGGCAGGAAGCTCCTTTAGACACCATATATTGTTGATCCAAAAACCGTCATTCCCCGGCTTGAACGGGGAATCCAGAAGCCCTGGATGCCCGCTTACAACCTGCGGGCATGACGAAAAAACGACAATTATTGCAATGTTACGAATACGTCAATATTTCAGCATCGCCTGAGCAGGAATCATGCACCTGAGAACTTCGAGACCCTGAAACATCCGTCCTACCCATTGACGGATCAGGGTGACACCCGTTTTTCTTCCTCCGGCCTAAAGATTAAACTCTTCTCCCTTCTCGGGAACATGAGTCGTGAATCCGAATTTCTCCCTGACAAGCTCGCTGAAAGCCAGAGAGACATCTTCTTCACCATGCACGATGAAGACTTCAGGAGAATCTTTAAAATATGACAGCCAGTCAATGAGCTCTGCCTGGTCGGCATGGGCGGAGAAACCGTTGATCGTGAAAACCTGCGCTCTCACAGCGACCTCGTCGCCGAGGATGTTCACAGTCTTTGCCCGGTCGACAATTTTTCTCCCCAAAGTCCCCTTCGCCTGAAATCCGACGAAGACAACACTGCATTCCGACCTCCAGAGGTTGTGCTTCAAATGATGCCTGATGCGCCCGCCATCGCACATTCCGCTTCCCGCTATCACTATGATCCCTGATTTTATTCTGTTCAACGCCATCGATTCCTGGACATTCTGCACGAAATGCAGCTTTACGGCCTGATCGAAATCCTGCTTCGCAAACAATCTCTTCGCCTCATCGTCAAACAGTTCGGGGTGCGTCAGGTATACTTTTGTGGCTTCTTCCGCGAGAGGGCTGTCTATGTAAACGTGGAGATTGTAAAGCTTCTTCTCCCTGACAAGATTATTTAGCACATAAAGCAGGTCCTGCGTTCTTCCAACGGCAAAGGAAGGAATGAAAACGCTGCCGCCTTTCTTGAACGTTATGCGAATCGCCTCTGCCAGTTCGTCAACACTCTCCATGAGAGGTTTGTGGAGACGGTTGCCGTAGGTGGACTCGGTGACGACGAAGTCGGCTACAGCGGGCGCAGATGGGTCATTTATGATCGGATTACCCCTCTTGCCGATGTCACCGGAAAAGACAATTTTCTTTTCGACTTCGCTGTCCTGAAACCAGATTTCGAGGATGCTTGAACCGAGGATGTGTCCTGCGTCAACAAAGCGGTATTTGATCCCGTTCCCAAGTCGGACGACTGAACCGTAAGGTCGACTGTCAAAAAGCGGAATTACCCCTTTCACATCCTCTGCCGTATACAGCGGTAATACCGGCGGTTTGCCGGCCCTGAGAGCTTTTCGGGTAGCCCATTCCGCATCGCTCTCCTGAATCTGTGCCGAATCGAAAAGCATGAAATCGAGAAGGTCTCTGGTCGCCGGCGTCGTAATAATCCTGCCCCGGAACCCCTCTTTCACAATCCTGGGCAGCATGCCCGAATGATCCATATGGGCGTGGGTCACAAAGATAAAATCGATTTCTTCGGGCCTGAAATCAAAAGGCAATCTGTTAACCTCATCAGCATCTTCGCCCTGATAGAGTCCGCATTCCACGAGCATCTTCAGTCGATTGCACTCCAGATAGAAACACGAGCCGGTTACTGTTCTGGCGCCGCCGAGAAATTTCAATATCATAGAGACTTGCCTCCTATTTGCAAGACATGCACACCATTGCTGCACGGTTCATTACCTAAGGGCAGAACAAATGTCATGGTGAGCCTGTCGAACCATGACGGGAAAAATTCTCGCCTCGGCGAGTCGCCTGGGGGTGACCCTCAAGCGGGAATCGACAAGAGCCTTTGGGCTCACAACGGAGCATGAAAATAAACTCGTCTGTCATTCCCGCAGTGTGTTGAGCGGGAATCCAGAGCTTTTTCATCAGGAACTGGATTCCGGCTTACGACCTGCCGGAATGATGACAACCTTAAGGGCATTTTCGTTGCAATCACAGACAAAAAACAGATTATATAGTGTCGCAAGACCCTGCTGTCTCGCCCACCACGATGTCCGGCGCAATCATCCACTTCACCGACCACGTCCCTTTGTCGTCTCTTTCCAGACATACGACCCCTGCCATTTGAAACGCAATGACGCTCCTTTCAGTATCTCCGCAGAGAAGCAGCGATGAAAGACGGTTAAGATGGGGAAGATGGCCCACGAGAAACAAATTCTCCGCGCTGTCCCTCACCCGTTCTTTCCAGATTTCCGGATCATCGAGAGGGGCCAACCCATCTTTTTCCAACAACCCCTTCAGCGGTTTCAGATATTCATACAATACTTCCGCCGTCTGCCTTGCCCGCAATTTCGTGCTGTGCAATATCGAGTCTGCCCTGACATCGAGTTTTGAAAGATATGAAGCGACTTTTGTTATGTCTTGCAGTCCTTTCGCGGAGAGAGGCCTGGCAGAATCGTCCTCTTCCCTTTTGGCTTCGCCGTGCTGAACAAGATAAAGACGCATGGTGTACCTCCTTCAGTGCAGATTCACGCCCTCTTTTTTGAACCTGATATATTCGACGAGCCCTAAAAGACCGGCTGCCGAAATGGTTATGAACCATGAGAACGATATGGCAGTGGCAACTTCGGGCTTTACCCCGATCAGTCCGAAGAAAAGAACGAAAGCTCCCTCCCTCACACCGATACCGGATATCGATATAGGAAGCATGGTAAAGAGGACTATAAGGGGAAGAAAGACCAGCAGAGCAAGAAATGGAATATGCTGGCCGATGCCAAGCGCAATGACATACACGGCAAGAAACCCTGACAACTGAACAATGACGGACAGGAGCATGGTCTTACCCATTATCCCCTTCTGTTTCCAGTATGAATGAAAATACGAATAAAACGACGCGATCATTGTAAACCTATTTCCGAGGCGAAGTCCGAAGATGAGAAGACTCGAAGCGACGAATGACAGAACAGTAGCCGGGAGAATCCATACTATGCCCGACCCGCGAAAATAAGAGTAGCCGAAAGGAAAGGCTGCAGCGCATATGGCGATCAGGACGACAAACCCTATGTATCTGTCCATGAAAACCGATGCAAAGGCACGGCCGCCTTCTCCGGTTGTCCGATAGAGGTAATAACCTTTGACCGCATCCCCGCCTATGAGTCCCGGAAGCAGGGTGTTAAAGAACGAGCCGATCATATACAGAGAGAACAGTTTCCCGACACTCAATTCTCCCGGAAGAAAGAGTTTCCAGCGGAGGGTTGACAGGAACTGGGCGAAAAGATAGAGCGCTATCGCGGCCAGAAAAGCCGGCAGGCTTATGTTTCCCACGATAGAGACGACCCGGTCGAGACCGGTTTTCGAAAGAACCAGATAGAGAAGCCCCAGGCTGACACAGACTTTGAGTACGAGAAAGGCTATCTTATTTGCTTTCGGGGCCAAGGATCTTCTTGATCACATAAATGGGTTTTCGCTGGCTCTCATGGTAAACCCGGACAAGCATCTCTCCCAGGAGACCCATACCGATGAGTTGGATGCCCACGATAATCAAGAGCGCACCTAAAAGAAGAAGGGGCCTTCCGCCGATATTCTGCCCGAACAGGAGTTTGTCCACCGACAGATAGATCAAAATGAGAAATCCTATAAGGTCGCTCACCACACCCACCGGCCCGAAGAATTGAATGGGCTTGGTGGAGAAACTCTGAAGAAACTTCACGGTGATAAGATCGAGGACGACCTTGATCGTGCGGGAGATCCCATACTTGGATTTGCCTCGAAGCCTCGGGTGATGAATGGTTTCGACTTCCGCGACCCTGACTCCATACCAGCTTGCCACAGCGGGAATGAACCTGTGCATTTCTCCGTACAACTTGAGGTTCTTGATGACTTCCCTCCTGTAAGCCTTGAGTGAGCATCCGTAATCGTGCAGTTTTACTCCGGTGACCTTGCTTATCAGCCAGTTTGCAATCATGGATGGAAGCCGCCTGCTGATAAATGGATCTTTCCTCTTTTTTCTCCAGCCGCTCACGAGATCGTTGTCTTTGATGAGCTCCAGGAGCTTCGGTATGTCCGCCGGATCGTTCTGCAGGTCGCCGTCCATGGTCACAACGACATCTCCACGGGCGAAATCGAATCCTGCCGCGAAAGCGGCAGTCTGGCCGAAATTACGCCTCAGACTGAGAATCATTACGTTCTTGTCCTGCTGCTGGATCGATTCGAGCATAGAAAGCGTATTGTCCGAGCTTCCGTCATCAACGAAGATGATCTCGTATTCCTGATTCAGCGGATCAAGGGCGACCTTCAGCCTTTCGTGCAGCGTCCGGACGTTCTCTTCCTCGTTAAAAACCGGTATCACAACCGAAAGCGTCATCAAAACCTCCCTGGTTTCTCCTCGGGCAATCCCTTGAAATCATAACACAGAAACAGGGAATAGTCCCTGATTTTTGCACGTTTTTTAGTATAAGCGGTGAAGACCCTTTTCTCAACCTTGCCGAACGCAGAAGCGACCTTTTCCGGTATCTCGGCATCACCGCTTCCGACAAAAATTGCGTTATGGCCGGTTCGTTCGCCGAACCCCGGCCAAAGATCGTACTGATTCATCCTGCGGCCGAGATTGACGCAGTACGTAACCGGGTGGCCTTTCACGTAAAATGCGAGTTCGCTTGAGATCTGATACCTGTCGGAGAAAATAAAAACAGGATGTTCAGCGGACATCTCTTCGTAGATACCTGTGACTTCTCTTCCCAATTCTTTCCAGCCCGTCAGCCTCGCTGACGGGTCGACATTCACGGGAAGATCGAGAACGGACGGATAATGGGCGAGCGTCGTCACGATAAGAGCAAGTGCGATCGAAAAATTCAGCAGAGCTTTCTTCCCATTTCGTAGAGATCCCTTCTTTCGCACATAGTATGAAGAGAATGCCGCGACTCCCGCAATGTAGCCCGGCAAGGCCCAGTTCGCCTGCACTTTCCCCTGAACACTTTTTAAGAGAAAGAAGCCGATTACGGGGACGGAAAACCAGATAAGGAACTTTCCGGCAGAGGTCTTCCTGCCTTGCCATAAAGCGACAGCCATGAACACGAGAAGGAGAGGCGTTATTACCCCGAACTGAGACCCCAGAAATTCGATCAGGCTTTCAGGCGAAATCTGAAATCCCTCAGACAGGTGTGCTTGTCCGGCAGTATGCCTGAGGGTCACCCAGTCATGCTTCGCGTTCCATATGAGGACCGGACTGAAGACCAGCAGACTGATCACGAAAGCGATATAGGGACCGCCGGACAAAAGAACTCGCCTTTTTTCTGCGGCAAGTACCAAGAATAGAAAAGCGCAAACGTAAAAGAGAGCCATCGTATATTTGGTAAGAAGACCGAGACCCACAGACAGACCGAGAAGAATCCACCAAGAAGAAGTTGTCCTGACGTCCTCTCCTTTTGTCAGTGGAGATGGCGGATCTTCGATCGCTTTCCAGAACAGATAGAGTGAACTCGCCCAGAAAAAAACAAACGGGGAATCGATTGTGAAGATCACTCCGAATGCCGAAAAAAGCGGGATTACCTGAAGCAGCAATGCCGAGAAAACACCCGCTCTCTCGTCGTAGAGCCTTTTTCCGAGCTGATACAGGAAGAAGCTGCTAAGCAGAGAAAAGATGACAGCCATAATTCTGATCCCCAAGACTTGATCACCGAAAATTTTTGTTCCGATGAATATGAGATATGCGATCATCGGCCCTTTCGAGTAATAACTCAAGTCCGGCCTCCGGGACCATTCCCAGTAGTGGGCTTCGTCCGGGCTTAGATCAAGGGGACCATGTAGGATATAATAAATCCGGAAAAGACTGATTGCGAGAAGAGAAAGATACATGACCGTTTCGTAGGGTCTTTTCCCGAACTCCACGGAAGACCATCTATATAAAGCGATCACGGAAAGAGCTATGATCGAACCCAGCAGGCCGCCGACGATGACATCGGACGGATAATGCACGCCCACATAAACTCTGGAAGCCGCCACTAACATCGCAATGATAAGGAAAGCGAATCGCAATCGCCCCCGGAACAAAACAAGAAACGGGGTCGCAAATGCGAAGGCATTGACAGCGTGGTTTGAGGGCATGGAAAAAGATCTCCCGCATCCCTTAAGGAGTCTGACTTGATCCAGCGCATTGCATGGCCTCATTCTCTCGAAGACATGTTTCAGTTCATGCGATAGCCAGTCACCCAGAAGAATTGCAGCAAGGGCGATAACAAGCACGGTGAGAGCTCTGTTTCTGTTCCGGAACAAAAAGTAGATGAAAAACGGGGCGTAGAAGACATAGGACCTGTCTGTAATGAACGGCATGAAGATATCGAGAAGACTATTCTGGAGGCCACTATTAATAAAGAAAAAGAGGAGCGTGTCTATTTCGGGAAGGCTCATCGGGTCTGTTGCGCACTTTCCCCTTTCACTTCTTACTCTGCTCTTCTACCCACTGCCTAATCGCGTTAACCATCGCTTCGATAGTCGCCTCTTCGGGCATAATCTGAACGTGGAGGCCGGCCTTCTCGACAGCCTTCTTCGTAATAGGCCCTATGACGGCAATGGTCACCCCCCTCAGAAGCTCTTCAGCGTCCCGTCCCATAATCTCCCTGAAATTATTGAACGTCGATGCGCTTGTAAACGTAGCTATGGTTATCTTCCCCTCCTTCAAAAACCGCCTGAGCCTCTTCCCGCGGGATTCAGGCTTTATTGTTCTGTACACCGCGGGCAGATCGATCTCTCCGCCGAGTTCCCTCACCTTTTCCGGAAAAATCTCCCGTGCGACTTCGGCACGCGGAAGAAGAAATTTCACGCCTTTCAAGGGGAGCTTTTCTGATATTCTTCTTTTCCCGCCGACTGCTGACTGCTGACTGCTGACTGCTTTTATCAGTCCTTCCGCGTTGAATTCCTCCGGGACAAGATCGACCTTCAAACCGAATTTATTAACTTCCTGAGCCGTTCTCGAGCCGATAGCGCATAACTTGACGCCCTTGAGGTCTCTGATATCCCGCTCCTTCTCAAAGAAGCGCCTGAAGAAATACTTCACCCCGTTTCTGCTCGTAAAGATGAGCCATGTATATGTCTCTATCGAGTCAATCGTTTTATCCAGATCTTTGTAATCTGCCGGAGGTACAATCTCTATGGTCGGGAATGCAATTATCTCGGCTCCAAGAGCAGCCAGCGGTTCAAACCCTTCGCTGTGTTCCCTGGTGACGAGTATCCGGTGACCGAAGAGAGGTCTCTTCTCGTACCATTGCAGGGAGTCCCTCAGTTTCACCACATCGCCTACCACCATAACGGCCGGAGGCTTTATATCTTTTTCCTTCGCCAGTTCCGAGATGGTGTTCAGAGTTCCCACCAGAGTCTTCTGGTCCGGTCTTGTCCCCCACCGGATGACAGCAACGGGGGTTTCGGCCGGGCGTCCGTGCTCGATCAATTTACTGACAATAGTATTCAGGTTTTTGACAGCCATGAGGAAAACAAGCGTTCCAACCCCTGTCGCAAGCTTCGACCAATCGATAACGCTCTCCTTCTTCGCGGGATCTTCATAGCCCGGCACAACAGCGAAGGAAGATGAGTAAAGGCGATGGGTAAGGGGAATTCCCGCATAAGCAGGTGCTGCGATCGAAGAACTGACACCGGGAACGACTTCGAATTCTACGCCTTTCTGCGCGAGCGCCTCGGCCTCCTCGCCTCCCCGTCCGAACACGAAGGGATCTCCGCCTTTCAACCGGCATATTGTCTTGCCCTGTCTTGCCTTGTCGATCAGAATCTCGTTGATCTCCTCCTGGGTCATCGTATGATGGCCGCCGCGCTTGCCGGCATAGATGAATTCGGCATCATGGCTGATATAGTTGAGCACCTGGGCGTTCAGGTGAAAATCGTAGACCACAACATCCGATATCCTCAGACAATTCAGACCTTTTATCGTGAGGAGACCTATGTCGCCAGGACCCGCGCCGACTAAATAAACTTTACCCTTCATGGATTTGTTCTCTCTGATAAAAAGGGGATTCTTCCGTAAGCCAAAAATGGCAGTACCGATCCTTACCCTTTTATATGAGGACGGAAAAAACTCTTCCTGAGTGAGTTCAGGAACTCACTCTCCGCTCTCGTTCATCGCCTCTCTCAGGGCTTTGCCGACCTTAAAATGCAGGACTCTCTTCCCCGGTACATCCACCCGCTCACCCGTCTTCGGGTTCCTGGCTTTCCTCGGTTTCCTGATTTTCGGCTTGAAATTTCCGAAGCCGCGTATCTCGATCTTTTCGCCTTTGACGAGTGCTTCTTTTATGCTGTCAAAAACTGTGTCTACGACGATCTCGGTCTGTTTTCTTGTCAGGCTGCCGACCTTTTCCGATACCTTTTCTATGAGGACTGATTTAGTCATAAAACCCTCCTACGGCACGAATAAATATTTTATTTTTACGGTAGGAAATATTTCTTTCAATTCTTTTGGCATACCCTCCCGAAGGAGATCGATGACGGACAACCTTTCTTTCTTGCTGACAACCACGGGTTCTCCCTTGATGCCGGCAAGGCTCGCTGCCGACTTTATCGCGTCATCGAGGTTGCCGAGTTCGTCCACCAGACCTGCTTTGAGTGCCTGTTCGCCGGTGAAAATTCTTCCGTCTGCTATCTTCTTCACGTCTTCCCGGAGCATTTTTCTCCCCTCCGCAACTGCAGTAATGAACTGCTCGTGAACATTGTCCAGAACGTTCTGGAGTATCTCTTTCTCTTCTTTACCGACACCCCTGAACATGGATGCTATGTCCTTGTGTTTTCCGCTCTTGATGACCTCGGTTTTTATTCCGATCTTGTTCATTAGCCCTTCGATGTTAGGTATCTCCATGATCACGCCTATCGAGCCGGTAAGAGTGCCGGGATTGGCAAAGATCCGTGACGCGGGAGCGGAGATGTAATACCCGCCGGATGCCGCAACGGACCCCATCGACACAACGATCTTCTTTTTTGCAACCGCTTTTCGAACTTCTTCATATATTTCCTGGGAAGGAGCCACTGCTCCTCCGGGACTGTCTACGCGCAACACAATAGCCTTGATTGAAGGGTCTTTGAGATGGTTCTTGAGTTCATCGATGGTATCCTTTGAATCGAAGAGCGGCCCTTCGACGCGCACGAGAGCGACCTTTTCGCCGATAGGAATATTCTTCTGCAGGAGCGCGAAGATAAGACTGATAACAACAAGGAAGAGGAACAGAAAGAGAAAAATGAGAAAGGCCTTTTTCACTCCTCGGTCCTTTTCAGATTTTTCATGCTGAGACCTATCTTCCTCTCTTCGCAGTCCACTTTGATGATCCTGACAGAAATCTCATCACCGACTTTCAGAGCATCTTCGACCTTCCCCGAAGACGGTTTCATGATTTCGGATGAATAGACAAGACCCTCAACACCGCTCTCGAGTTCTACAAAAATGCCGAAGTCGGTGATAGCGAGGATTTTTCCGTTTGTTTCAGAGCCGAGTTTGAATCTTTCCGGAATCTCCTGAACCCAGGGGTCCGGAAGGAGCTGCTTCAGGCCCAGGGCCATCTTTTCCGAGGCCGGATCTATACTAATAACCACGGCTTCAACCTTCTGCCCCTTTCTCAGGACCTCGGAAGGGTGTTTTATATGCTTTGTCCATGAAAGGTCCGAAATATGGATGAGGGCATCCACTCCTTCGGGAAGGCCGACGAAAACCCCAAAATCGGTAATCGTCTTAACCTTGCCGGTGATCTTCTGTCCGGGTTTATACCTCTCTGAGACCAGCTCCCACGGGCTGGGCCTTATCTGCTTCAGGCTCAGGGAAAGACGTCTTTCCTCCTTATCCACTCTCAGCACGACAGCTTCCACGGAATCGCCGACAGAAAGGTACTTTGAAGGGTGTTTCGGACGCGGCAACCAGTCTATTTCAGAAATGTGGACCAACCCCTCGAGACCTTCTTCGAGTTCGATAAATGCGCCGTAATCGGTTATGCTCACGACTTTTCCCTTTACGCGCTTGCCGACGGGGTATTTTTCATCCACGAGAGACCAGGGATCGGGCTTCCTTTGCTTGTAGCCCAGCGTGACCTTCTCGTGTTCTTCATCGTACTTAAGAACGATAACCGCGATCTCGTCGCCGATAGCAAAGAACTCCGACGGATGGTTAATTCTGCCCCACGAGATATCCGAAATGTGCAGCAGGCCGTCTATGCCTCCCAGATCTACGAAAACGCCGTAATCCGTTATATTCTTCACGACGCCCTTCATGACCTGGCCCTCTTTAAGCTTCCCGAGGGTCTCAATCTTCTTTTTCTGCAATTCCTGTTCGAGGATCGCCCTGCGCGAAACAATGACATTGGACAGCTTGTTGTTCAGTTTTATGACTTTAAAAAGCATCTTTTTCCCGATAAGATTATCAGTTTCTTTGGGAGGCTTCACATCCACCTGAGATCCCGGCAGGAAAGCATTGACGCGCGATATGTCCACATAAAAGCCGCCCTTTGTCTTCCCTGTAATCCTGCCTTCCACCGGTGTCCCGTCCCGTAAAGCCTGTTCAAGGACTTCCCATATTTTGATTTTCGAGGCGCGTTCTTTGGACAGAGTCACAATCCCTTCGGAGTCTTCGATATTCTCCACAAAAGCTTCGACTTCCTTGCCGGGTTTGAGGTCCGCCACTTCCTCTTCAGAGAACTCCTCGATCGGGATGAATCCCTCTGATTTGTATCCGATGTCGACGATCACCCCGTCCGGCCTTAGTGACAGGACTTTTCCTTTCAGTATGGCTCCTTCTTCGATGCTGTGAAAGGTCTCAGCATAGAGTTTTTCCATTTCGTCGTTCTTAAGTTCCACTCAGCCGTTATCCTCCTATATCTCTAATTCTTTTTTCCACTTCTTGAATAATCCATCCGGGAGTTGATGCCCCCGCGGTAATGCCGATTATCTTGGCTTTCTTAACCCAGGCTTTCTTAATCTCGGAGGCAGTCTCGATGTGGTAAGTCGGAACAGAGAGTGATTCGCATAACCGCATCAGTTGTGTTGTGTTTGCGCTGTTTTTTCCGCCGACGACCATCATGACATCCACTTTGCCGGCCAATTTACCGGTCTCGTTCAACC
>JBFLXP010000050.1:0-12740 GCA_040757315.1 Nitrospirota bacterium | reverse complement strand
GATGCCGACGAGCGATTCCGTCTTTGGGAGTTCCTGCACCACACCTTGCATGGCCTTCTGGTTATCTATGGTCTTGGAGGCTTCGATCTTAGCTCTTTTCTGTCTCTCGATAACCTCCCAAAGAAAACGTGCTCCCACTCCCTCCATGACCTCTATTTTGCTACCCGAGGAAGAACGGATCTCCTCACTCAACTTCGGGTTTCCGGCTACGTTGATCACCATTTCAGGGTCTGAAGCAATAAGCGACGGGATGTCCTCGAAAACAGGGATATTCCATTTCTTTGCAAGGATAACTCCGGGAGAATCCGGCTTCTTCTCGTATAGGCCGATCAGTTGGGTATTCGTGTCTCCCCTCAGGAGAGAAATGAGAGCGCTGGCGCCTATATTTCCGCCTGCTATAGCTAGTCGGAGCATTCCCTCAAACCCTTTTCCGCTTGCGGCATAACCATGTTGAGGAAATATCCCAGGAGATCCGAGTCCCATTGGCCGTAGAGCCGTTCCATTTTCATGACTTCGATAGTCCTCCGAACCGATCGACGGTCGCGGTACGGGCGGACTGATACCATCGCATCAAAAGAGTCGACAATCGACAGGATCCTAGCCATAATCGGTATGTCCTCTCCGGCAAGACCGTCGGGGAAACCTGTACCGTCCCACCGCTCATGATGATGCCGTATCGCGGGAAGGATCTTCTTCATAGACACAAGAGGCCTGCACAATTCCTCACCCAGTACTGCGTGAGTCTTGATCATTTCCACCTCTTCTGCAGTCAGCGATCCCGGCTTCCTGAGCAAAGTCTCGCTCAGGCATATTTTGCCTATGTCGTGAAGTATTCCGGCTTTTTTCATTTCCTCCTGATCTTTTTCGGGCAGACCGAGAAAGCGTACAAAATCAGCTGCCAGCTTGCTGACGCGGGTAGAGTGGCCCTTGGTGTAAGGATCCCTTGCTTCCATAGCAACGGCGAGGGTGAGTATGATATTCTCGGAATGGTCAAGTTCCTCATGGAGGGACTTCAGTCTCAGCAGAGACTTTGTCTTCAGGATTAGTTCCGAGTTGTCGAAGGGCTTACTGATGTAGTCATCTGCGCCGGCCTCGATTCCTTTCAGCTTGCTCGAACGGTCGGTCAGAGCCGTCAGAAGAACAACGGGAAAAAACCTCTTGCCGGATAATTTCTTGAGTTTGCTGCACAATTCAAAACCGTCCATGCCGGGCATCATAACGTCCAGCACTGCCATATCAATCTGACATTGACCAAACAAATCGAGGGCTGCGGGGGAACCGAGGGCGGTGTAAACTTTGAAGCCTTCTCTAAGAAAAACCGCTTCCATCAGCTCGAGGTTCGCCTGCAAGTCATCCACGACAAGAATCGAAGGCGTTTCTTTCTCAATCAGACAGGTTAGAGGAACCATGAGGAAATTTAACCATTAGAGGGATTTTTTGTCAAGAAAATTATTATATAATGGAGTGTTACATAGAAAACTTAACCTTGTTCTTAAATGATGAGCCTGATTCCGGCATAATAGCAGCAACATTGATGGTCAAGATCATTGATGAATGATCGTTCAACTCCATCCGTAAAAAGGATCCTGACCAGGCAAACGCCGCCAGGCAATAAAGAGTGCTTTTCTTCGACAACTTCTCCGTCGCCCCATGCACGGTAACGCAAGTGCCTGACGATATCGCCTAATTTTAGATAAAGTCTTGGTCTCATGGGGACAATTTTTCCGGGGAAAAGATCATGACTAATTATAACTTAACGAACGTAGTATCCGTAAAGCGAATAGACGAAGTGCCCCTCGATTGTGTAGGCGTCCATGCCCCATTCGTCGGGAAGGGGCCAGTATGGAGTTCCGTCTCTCAACGCCTTCATGGCTGCGTCGTCGAGACTTTTGTGCCCGGACGTCCTGACGAGTTCGACCGATCCAAGCCTGCCGTTCTTCTTTATCGTGAATCGGATCACTAGGTCTCCGTATATGCCCCGTTCTGCCGCGTCGGGAGGGTAACTCCAAATGCTCTCGATTCTCTCTTTCAGCCGCTGATTGTAAATTAGAAACTTGAAATCTTTAGTATCGAATGTGAACGTTTTGTCTTTTATCTCTTTCTCTTCCTTTTCCAAGTCTCTTTTTGCCATCTCGTTGATGACACCTCTGTCAAAAAGTCTATCTTTAAGAGAAGGGCCGATTCTCTCGCGCCTTTGTTCTCCCCTGCCGGGCTGCTCTCCCATTCGGGGCGGGATGAGAGGTTGAGGAGGTGGTGCAGTCAATTGACCCTCTTTCTTGTATGTAACGTCTCCTCTCCCTTCTTCGGAAGAGGGTTGAGTCTCCACCGCCGGGGGTCTATAAGGGGTTGGTCTGATTGCGGGAAGAGAGGCTGCAGGAGGAGCATGGGAACGGGGAGCTTCCCGAAGGGGAAATTCATCGGGAGAAACGAGGCGGGCAAAGAATTCGTCGTCCCGTTTGATTTCCTTCGCCGTATGGAGGAAAATAACTGCGAAAATCAGCATGAGAGCATGGAGAACAAAGGAATACGCAAAAAATCTGTTAAGATTCAACTCAAGAATTTCCTGAAAAACCCCAAGTAGCTCAGGAGGCCTTCTTTGGACGTGTCTTTTGTGAGCCAGAGACGTAGAGAAGCCTGCTGAATTTCGGGTCTTTTGTGCAGGGCGACGAGCTTTTCAACATGGGCATCGTCTTTTAAAAAGAAGGAACGAAGCCTGCCCATGAGAACAAATTTCTTCTGAAACCCGGTCTGCCACATTTTTTTGTACTTATGGGCCTTCCCTTCAAGAATTGCTTGTGCTGCCGTCTCCGCTGACTTCATTGCGTAGTAGATGCCTTCGTAGGTCAAAGGCAAGACATGACCTGCCGAATCACCCGCAAAGAGCACATTGTCCTTGGAATAGAGGTCGCCCTTCCAGATGGGAATTCCGTATATTCTACCGGGGGTTTCTGTTTTAATCCCCGCTCTTATCTTAAACTTTTCAAATAGCCCCCGTAATTTCCACGGTTGGAAGCTTCCCGTTCCAACGGAGATTCCGCCCTCAGCCGGAAATATCCAGGAGTAAAGCCCGGGCGCGTGTGAACAGCCGAACCAGAATTCGCAAGTGTCCTCCCCTCTCTCCCGAATATGCTCCGACACCGCGAACAGCCTTTGCGGCGGACCGATCTTAAGGGCCCTTCTCACGGGAGAGTTAACCCCGTCCGCAGCGATGACATACTCGGCAATTATTTCGATAGCGTCACCTTTCACCCGAGACATGATCCGGCACGGCCTTCCGGCGGCAATTTCCGAGAATTCTCCTTCGATGATTCTTGCTCCCCGTTCTTCCGCCTTTTCGCGAAGCAGAAAATCGAACTCCCCCCTTCGGACAATTGCAAGCCCCCCGTCTCCCAAACCGATCACGACTTCTTCTCCCTGAGGCGAAATGAGGCGGATTTTTTTTGCTACTCTTTTTATCGCTTTGCGAGGAATGCTGAATTCATCGAAGGCGCTCAGGGTGATGCCGCCCCCGCAAGGTTTAGAGAAGGAGAGGTTTTTCTCGAGAAGAATTACGTCCGCTCCGTGTGCGGCAAGCACTCTCGCCGCCGTAGCTCCTGCAGGTCCTCCTCCGACGACTAGGACTTTAGTATATAATCGCATGATATGAACGAGAGGTCGCTATCAGAAACGGGAGAGGAAAACCTCTCTTCTGCAGGTTTCCCTCTCCCGTCCGACTTATTCCTAAAACCCCGGAGGAAAGGCGCAGTGAATTCTTGCCTTTCTGACACAGGGGGCGCTGCCGTTCAGGTAATGGGCGGATATCTTGAAGAAGAAATCACTCACTGAACCAGAGATGGTGCCGTCTCTATTCTCTCCCCACGGCAGGGTCTTTTGATTATTGTTGATAGCGATGATGACGTAAATATTGTCAAGAGCCATGGTTTGAATATCCTCCTCACTCGGGATAGGAAGCCCCTTTGCGGGGCCGAATTGCGTGTGAGAATGAAAATCGCCGATCTTCTGTAGCTTGTCGAATTTCGCCAATATAGGCTCGATCCTCTTGTGGTTCTTCCGGTTATACGTTACCGCTTTGTGTTTCCTATTAGCCGTCTGAATGCTGAAGGCATGCTCAACGATGAACCGGTCCTCAAGCCTGTACCCGAGAAGAAAGCCGAAGCATTCCTTCTTGTATACCTCTGCCGAGCTGAGGAGAAGGTCAATAAAAGCATTCTCAGAGAGGTACAACCGCATGGCCCGGCAATCCTAATACTGCGGAAGTCTCACCGTCAGCACGGGACACGGAGCATAACGGACGACATTTGCCGCAGTGCTTCCAAAGAGTATTCTGTCCAGGCCTTTCCTGCCGTGAGTGCCCATAATAATGATGTCCACCTTTTTTTCTCTCGCATAATTTACGATTTCATCATGGGGGACACCGGTTATGACAGTGCGTTCGATATCTTTGAACCCGGCCAGCTCTTCGACGCCAAACCGTTCCAGTTCCTTTTTCGCCCCTTCCCGGATATCCTTATACATCTGCTCCACGGAAGTGTGGGGAACGTACCAGCCTGTCGCCTTTGCCATATCATAAATGATATGGACAATATACAGCTTAGACCCAAACCTTTTTGCCATTTCGACAGCATACTGCAGTGCCTGAGCCGACCCCTCAGAAAAATCCGTCGGAAAAAGAATACTTTTGATCTCCATCATCCAACCTCCCTTAGATATTTTGCTGCATTCTCCGGCGATGTAGGTAGGATAAAGAATCCCGAACCCCATTCAAACCCGCTTGTCCTTATAAGTCGAGGCATTATTTCGAGATGCCAATGATAATCCTCACCAAGCGTGTGCCAGTGATTTCTCCTCGGCACCATGTTCGGAGCGGTATGAATAAAATAGTTAAAAGGAGGATTATCGAATATCTTCCGCAATTTTTTCAATACAGACATCAATATAGACCCCAGGTCTTCGATTTCTTCCCTGCTAATCTCGTGAAAGGCACAAGAATGCCTTTTGGGCACTATCCAGCATTCAAAGGGAAACTGGGCAGCGTAAGGACAAAAGGCGACAAAGTTCCGCGTCTCGATTACCACCCGGTCGCCGAGCCTCAGCTCCTCTCCGACAATGTCACAAAAAATACACCGCTCTTTATAGGCGAAATACTGTTTCGCATTATCCAGTTCGTCTTTGACGAGCTTCGGGATCACCGGCGTGGCCATCAGAAACGAATGAGGGTGCGAAAACAGTTCTCCGGCATCCCTTCCCGAATTTTTGTATATTAGAATATAGCGCATGCGAGAATCCTTTTCAAGATCTGCAGCTCTGTCCCTGTAAAGAGATATTACCCGCACCATCTGTTCGAGACCCATGTCTTCGGGTCTTGTCGAATGCTCCGGTGATTCGACAAGGATTTCGTGGGCGCCTACACTGTTCATCCTGTCGTAGATCCCGACACCCTTCCTACCCAGGTCTCCTTCCACCTGAAACACGGGCTTGAAATTGGGAAGGGCGCGAACCCACCATCCCCTTGATTCAGGCTTCTTCGCGGATGTAATCTCCCGGGGAGCTTCATGCTCCTTTCCGGGACAAAGAATACAGGAAGTCTCTTCAGATTGGGCGCGAGAGTGTGTATATCCCGACGGCATCAGAGACTCCGAGAGAACGGCCACCCATCTGCCGAGAAGAATGTCCCTTCTCAGTTCATGCATTGATGTTTCTCAAGTACAATATCTTCAACCCTTCCAGGGTTAGATGAAGACGCAATGTGTGTTCACGCCGCAAGAAAGACGAAATCATATCCCCAAATCCTCCCGTGACAATGAACCTGAACTCAAAGCCCGTCTCTTTTTCAATCTCACCGATGAGCCGCTCTACCGCGCCGGCGGTACCGTAGAAGAGACCCGATTGGATGCACTGCACAGTATTAGTTCCCAGAGCGGAATCCGGAGATATGGGCGTCACCGTCGGCAACTGTGCAGTTTCCCGGGCCAAGGCTTCGCTCATAAGCCTGATGCCCGGCAAAATTGCACCTCCGATATAGTCGGCATTCCCGCCGACTATACTGATCGTAGACGCCGTGCCGAAATCAGCCACCGCAACAGGACCTCTGCTGTATTCATATGCCGCCACACAATCTGCGATCCGGTCGGAGCCGAGTTCTTCGGGATGCGGGACAGCAAAGGTCAGCCCCGTATTCATTGTGTGGTTCACGATCAAGGGCTCGACCGGCACCAGGCGTTTCAGGGCTTCCTTCAACACTCTGGTGCGGTCCGGTACAACAGAGCATATTATAACTCCTGCGGCGGTTTTTTCTACATGATTTTCTTTGAGAAACCTTTCAACAAGAGGCTGATATTCATCGTCCTTCCGAACCGCCGATATCTCGATTCTCTTTACGACGAGGTGCGATTGACTAAAAAAACCTATATTTATCGAAGAGTTGCCAATATCTATTGCTAATAGGAGCATCTACCGTAAAACCGTAACATCTCCTGAAGAGACCTTTTTGGTTTCGCCTGAGTGAAGCCTTATGATCAGATTGCCCTTCTCGTCCGTCGATTCGGCCAAGCCGGAAAAAATCTGATCTCCGACAGAGACCACGACCTGCTTGCCGAGCGTAGTCGTCATGCTTCTCCATTCTTCAAGAAGCGTCTGCTTTCCGCCGGTCTCCAATATTCTATACCATCGATCTATTTCGTTCAGGACAGCGACTGTCAGATTCTCTCTTGAAGCCGGAGTTCCTGTCTCATGAATCACCGACGTTGCCGTTTCTCTGATGTCGTCAGGAAATTGTCGGCTATCCATATTCACATTGATTCCGATGCCGACGACGGCATGGGTGACTCGTTTACCTTCCACTGCCACCTCCGTCAGAATTCCCCCTATTTTCTTGTCCCCGACCATAAGATCGTTGGGCCATTTTATGAGCACATGGAGGCCTGCAGACTTTCTCAGAGCAGACGCACAAGCAACGGCGCTCATCATTGTCATCAGCGTGACTTCTTCAGAAGCGATGAGGGGCCGGAGGATGATGCTCATATAAATGTTGACGCCGGGAGGAGAAATCCATGTCCTGCCGAGCCTTCCCCTGCCCCTTTCCTGACAGTCTGCAAGAACGACAGACCCTTCGGGCGATTTAGCGGCAAGATCCATGGCTGCGGAGTTTGTGGAGCCGATTCTGTCGTAAAAGAATATCTCTTTCCCCACTCTGCCCCGGACACTTCTCTTGATGCTTGCGATATCCACTATTCTTCTTTCAAAATCACGACCTCGATCTTGCCTTTCAGTCCGGCGGCAAATTTCTTTGCATCCTCCTTGGAACCGACGATGGAGCCGTAATGCATCGGAATTGCTATTTTTGGTTTTATATCAAGGGCAGCCCGTATTGCCTCATCCGCCGTCATGACGTATGTGCCGGATACGGGAAGAAGGGCAATATCGACTTTAAAGTCCTTCATCTCCGGGATATAGTCCGTATCACCGGCGATGTAAATCCTGTGACCGCTCAAGGTGAAAATATAGCCGACCCAACCTCTGTCCTTCGTATGAAACTGTTTATTTAAATTGTATGAAGGCACGGCCTCCACTGAGACGCCTCCAATGGTCATCTTGTCGCCGGGTTTCACGATCCGGATATTGCCTGTCAGTTTCTTCGAACAGTCGGAAGTAGTGACAATCACGGTATCCGGACCTTGTATCATCTTCACGTCCTCCGGTGAGCAGTGATCGTAGTGCTCATGGGTGATAAGAATAATGTCAGCGGTATCCTTCCTTTTGATCTTGAAGGGGTCGGTATAAATAACCTTTTCACCTCCGATCTTGAACGTGTCGTGTCCAAGCCAGTGAATGTTGTCTATCATCTTCTTGTCCTCCTTCCGTTAAGGCAGCAAGTAATGAAGCGTGTGGTGAAAACTCATAAATTATCGAACGGACGCAGATAAATGCACTCGGTATCCTACCTATACAAAAAAATTATATCATAATTCAGACCTGTCCAAACGTTCATGACCTTTGAGTCACAAAGGAATACGTAAATGTCACCCTGATCCGTCAATACGTAAGACGGATGTCGAAGGGTGACACGAATCCGTCATGGTTCGACGGGCTCGCCATGACCGATCGGGGATTTTCCGAGCAGAATAAGGAGGATGACATTCTGTCAGATTACTCCGTAAGTAAATGCGCACTCAGTTGTTGCCATAAACCGGTAATTATATTTAAACTTAAGAATCCGTGGGAAAGATAATTACCATCGTCAATCAGAAGGGAGGGGTCGGAAAGACTACGACCGCAATCAACCTTGCCGCATCTCTTGCCCTTGCTGAAGAAGAAATTCTGATTATAGATACAGATCCGCAGGGGAATTCAACGTCGGGGCTCGGCGTTGCGAGGGACTCGCTCGAACGGAGCCTTTACGACGTTTATTCGGGCGGATGTGCCATCGGCGAGGCCGTGAGGACTACCGCCGTGGAGCATCTTTCGATCATCCCTTCCACCGTAGACCTGCTCGGAGTTGAGGTCGAACTCGTAAACAAGGAAGGGAGGGAACACCTCCTTTCCCGTGCAATAGAGTCGATCAGAGACGGCTACCGATATGTTTTTATCGATTGCCCACCTTCTTTCGGCCTCCTCACATTGAACGCACTCGTTGCGGCAGACTCCGTCATCGTCCCCGTGCAGTGTGAGTACTATGCTCTGGAAGGACTCGGCCTTCTGACCAGGACTCTGCGACTGGTGAGGGGCTCTTTCAACCCCGGGCTTGACATTGAGGGCATACTCCTCACTATGTACGATGCCAGAAACAGTCTTTCCCACGAAGTGGCCGAAGAGGTGAGGAAACATTTTGGCGACAAAGTTTATAATACGGTCATCCCGAGGAATGTCACCCTTGGCGAAGCGCCCAGTTATGGAAAGCCGGTTATGTTTTATGACGTGCGTTCCAAGGGCGCGCAGAGCTACCTCGCCCTTGCAAAGGAGATACTGAATGAAAACGGCGCTCGGTAAAGGCCTCGATGCGCTTATACCGGAAAAGGGGGAAGAGGTCATTCATCTCGACGTTGAACGGATATTCCCGGGCGAACAACAGCCGAGGAAGACCTTCAGGGACGATTCGCTCAAAGATCTGGCCGCCTCGATCAGAGAAAAAGGGGTGCTTCAGCCGGTGATCGTTTCGAGAGTCGGGGACGGCACCTTCAGGCTTGTCACCGGCGAGCGCAGGTGGCGGGCTGCGGGCATCGCGGGACTGAAAAAGATTCCCGCGCTCATAAAGAACGTCGCGTCTATAGACTCCCTCGAAATAGCGCTCATAGAGAACATCCAGAGAGAAGACCTGAATCCGATAGAAGCCGCTGAGGCATTCAACAGACTGCTCACGGAATTCAACCTGACACAGGAAGAACTTTCAGACCGCGTAGGGAAGGATAGGGCTACGATAGCAAATTACCTGAGACTTCTGAAGCTGCCCGAAGAAGTCAAATCTCTTCTCTACAACGGATCCCTCAGTATGGGGCATGCTAAGGCTATTCTGGCATTAGAGGGTAAGGCCAGCCAAATCGACGCAGCAAGGAAAATCCTCAGGAAGGGACTCAGTGTCAGAGAAGCAGAGTCAATGGCAAAGAAGGTTTCAAGACCACCGAAGGCGGTTCCGGGTCCGGATCCCCAGATTGCGTCCCTTGAGGAGAAATTGAAACGGAGCCTGGGAACGAAAGTGAAAATAATCAATCACGGAAAGAAGGGGAAGATAGAGATAGAGTACTATTCGCTCGAAGAGCTTGACAGGCTGCTTGAGGTTCTCCTGGGGTAAGCGCAGCCTGCGTATATTCATTTGGAGGAATAATGCAGGAAACTACCGACTTGTATGATGTCATCATTATCGGCGGCGGGCCTGCGGGGCTGACGGCAGGGCAGTATGCGGCGAGGGCCAAATTGGGGACTGTGATCCTTGACAAGTCAGCAACAGCGGGTGCGCTCGCATATTCAAGTAAGATAGAGAATTATCCGGGGCTTGTTCATCCGGTTCCCGGAAAAGAGCTGCTCGATATTATGAGGAACCAGGCGACTCAATTCGGTGCTGCCTACGTCGAAACGCAGGTTGTGGGAGTCAGTCTCGCCGGTGAGATGAAAGAAGTTTATACAATGGATAAAACATACATGGGCAAGACTCTCATCATCGCAACAGGGTCTATGGGCAGGAAAGCGAGCATAAAGGGTGAGGCAGAGTTCCTTGGAAGGGGTGTGAGTTACTGTGCGATATGCGATGCCGCCTTTTTTCTCGGAAAAACCGTCTGCATCATTGGAAGTTCAGAGGAGGCGATAAAAGAGGCCGGTGTTCTCGCACGGTTTGCTGAGACGGTCTATCTTATTTCTCCCGCAACGCATATCAAGGACAGTGAGCACCCCGCTCTGAAGCTCCCGAATCTCAAAGTCTTGTTGGGCTGCACGGTCACGGCGATCGAAGGTGAAGATACTGTGGAATGTGTCAGGATGGTCGATACTGAAAATGAAGAGAACAAGATGGACCTTTCGGGCGTATTTGTGTATCTTCACGGCAATAAGCCGGTGGTCGATTTCCTCGGCGGAGCCGTCGAGACACTGGAAGATGGATGCATTCCGGCCAATGCCCTGATGGAAACGTCAGTCCCGGGAGTCTTTGCCGCGGGAGACGTTACGTGCAACGAAATAAGACAGGTCGTCGTTGCGGCAGCGAACGGCTGTATCGCGGCCCTTTCCGCAGAAAAATATCTTTACAAGAGGAAGAAACTCAGAAGCGACTGGGCAAAATGATTCTCGGAACCAATGCGAATGTCATGGTTATCCGTCAATACGTAAGACGGATGTCGAACCATGACAGGAGTGGCACCCTTCGACATGCTCAGGGTGACAGAATATTGAAGGCCGGTTAATTACCGGATTTGGGTAGAACCTATCTCAAAATTGGTATTGTATGATATGCCGTTGGTCTGTCATTCCGGCTCGTCCGGAATCTTTCTTTATTTTCAGAAGGATTCCCGACGCGCTTCACTAGCGGGAATGACGGCCTATAAGAGAAAACCGATTTTGTGATAGGTTCTAATTCCTATCGGGATTTTTTCAGGAGAGCGGTCAGTTCGGCAGCGTTTTTCGCCGCGTAGCCGTGGGCGTCGTTGTTGAAATACATGAAGACGTCCTTCTTCTTTCTGATCTGAGACCGTATGAACTTGGCGTCTTCCTTGAGTTCTTCAGTACTGTAACTCGTCGCATAACTCCCCTCTTTCCCGTGCCTCCGGACATAGACAAAATCCGCCGTTGAGGGAAGATCCTTCAGAAAATCGGGATGATCGGCCATGCACAATGCGGCATTTTGCTTCTCAAGGACAGAATAAACTTTCTTGTTGATCCACGTCTTGTTCCTGAACTCAAAGGAATTCCGCATTTTGTAGGGTTTCAGGATTTCAAGAAACTCGCTCAGACGGTTCGGGTCTGCATTGAAAGCAGGCGGCAGCTGCCATAGTATAACGCCGAGCTTTTCTCTCAATACCGCTGCCCTCGAAAAGAAGGCTTCGACGGGCTCTGCACAATCTTTCAACTTCTTTATATGGGTGATGAACCTGCTGCCTTTCAGGGAAAAAAGAAAATCATCGGGCGTTGAGGCAAACCACTTCGAGAAAGCTTCCCGCTCGGGGAGATGATAAAAGGTCACATTCAATTCGACTGAAGAGAACTTCTTCGCGTAGAATTCAAGCCAATGGTTTTTGGAGAGATCCTCCGGATAGAAATTTCCCCGCCAATGATCGTAGAAAAACCCGCTGCATCCAATTCTTATTTCGGCCACTGTGAATTATTATATCACAACAAGGAGCTGTCCAGACGACTACCGGGCGATCCTCAGCACCCCTTCGAGCTGGGCGATCTTTTGTGTAAGAGCCGATAACTGGACTCTGTCCTTCACCTCAAGGATGAAGACGATGTGACCTTTCTTGTCTTCAGTTATGCTTGCCTTCACGCTGCTTATGTTGACATCGACCGACGATATCAACGCGCTGAGACCGGCCAGCATGCCCGGTTTATCGACGGTTTCGACGAACAAACGCACCGGCGAGGTCGCCTCACCCTCCGGCTTCCAGTCGACGTCGACGACCCGGGCGTCATCGACAGCGAGTTTATCGAGGTTCGGACAATCCCTCCTGTGTATCGTCACACCTCTGCCCCTGGTCACAAAGCCGATAAGCCTGTCTCCCGGGATCGGGAAACAGCACTTGGCTGTGTGGTATAGAACGTTATCGACGCCTTTGATAGTTATCCCCTTCTGCTCCTTTGGCGGCTTGGCGATCTTTGGGGGAAGAATCTCCTCTGCCGGTTTTTCCGGAAGCAGTTTGTTGGCAATTTGATGAGCCGAAAGTTTTCCATGACCGACAAATGCGTACAGATCTTCAAGCGACTGGATATTGAAGAATTTCAGAACTTTCTGCATGTCATCGGATTTCAATACGGACTGGCTCAGGTCATGCCTCCTCAACTCTCCTTCAAGCAATTTCTGCCCCAGTTCGATGCTCTGTTTCCGCTCTTCCGCCTTAATCCATTGTTTTATCCTGCTTTTTGCACGCTGGGTTACAACGAATTTCAGCCAGTCTCTGCTCGGTCCCTGCGTAGGAGATGTCAGTATTTCCACGGTGTCTCCGTTTCTCAAGGTGTATTTCAGGGGGACTATCTTCCCGTTGACTTTCGCGCCTACGCACCGGTTCCCGACTTGGGTGTGGATACCGTAAGCAAAATCGACCGGC
>JBFLXP010000049.1:0-12786 GCA_040757315.1 Nitrospirota bacterium | reverse complement strand
CCTTTTTTGTGGTAGCCGTTGCGGCTGCCGAAGCCGCGATAGGTCTTGCGATTGTGATTGCTCTCTTCAGAAACAAGGCGACTGCTCACGTGGACGAAATTAAAGAGATGCAGGGGTGAGGTAATTTATGGAACTACAATTTTATCATATATTAATACCTCTTCTGCCGCTGACAGGCTTTCTGATCAATATCCTTCTCGGCAAGGAAATCACCAGAGAGAAGGCCCATTGGCCGGCGATCCTTGCGGTGGGCGGAGCATGGCTGTGCTCGGTTGCAAGCCTTAGAGACGTTCTGGCCGGACACATCGTTGATGCAGATCTTTACACCTGGATAGTTTCCGGAAGTTTTAAGGTTTCCGTCGGCTTCCTCATCGACCCCCTCACCGCGGTCATGCTCATGGTCGTAACAACATGCGCTACTCTCATTCATATTTATGCCGTTGGCTACATGCATGGCGACACGGGATATTACAGATTTTTCGCCTACCTGAACTTGTTTACTTTTTTCATGTTGATGCTCGTCATGGGAAACAATTTTCTCCTGATGTACCTGGGCTGGGAGGGAGTCGGTCTCTGTTCCTATTTCCTGATCGGGTATTACTTCCACAAGAAGTCAGCCGCAGATGCGGGGAAGAAAGCGTTCATTGTAAACAGGTTCGGGGACTTCGGCTTCGGAATCGGTGTCTTCATGATATTCCTCGTTTTTGGCACGCTTCATTACGCCGACGTGTTTTCCAATGTTTCCAGTATCGCCGGAAAGACTGTCAACTTCCTCGGGTTTAACGTCGACCTTCCGACGCTTATCGCCCTGCTGCTCTTCTGCGGCGCCGTGGGTAAATCGGCCCAGATACCGCTTCACGTCTGGCTCCCCGACGCTATGGAAGGTCCGACACCGGTCAGTGCCTTGATCCATGCCGCGACAATGGTTACGGCAGGCGTTTTTATGGTAGCGCGGTGCAACCCGATCTTCAACCTGTCCGAAATCGCAATGAGTGTTGTTGCGGTCATCGGCGCGCTCACCATGTTCTTTGCCTCGACCATCGCTCTGGTCCAGAATGACATTAAGAGAGTCATTGCATATTCCACGTGCAGCCATCTGGGTTACATGTTCCTTGCTTTGGGCGTTGGAGCGTATGCGGCGGGTATCATGCACCTCTATACGCATGCATTCTTTAAAGCTCTGCTCTTCCTTGCTGCGGGAAGCGTGATCCATGCCGTCCATACGAACGATGTGCAGGAAATGGGCGGACTGAAAAAATATATGCCGATAACGTACGTTGTCTTCGTCATCGCAGGTTTGAGCGCTATGGGATTTCCCGGGCTGTCGGGATTCTTCAGCAAGGACGAGATCATCTGGTCCGCTTATGCCTCTCATTCCCCGGTCGGAAAATTCGTGTGGGTGCTTGCGGTTTCCGGGGCTTTTTTTACGCCTTTCTACACGTTCAGGATCATATTCCTGACTTTCCACGGCGAGTACCGCGGCGGCCACCATGCAGAAGCAGCGCATGGATCACACGGCTCCGGACACGATTCTCACGGACATGGCTCTCACGGAGAACACCACATTCATGAATCTCCAAAAGTGATGACCGTGCCGCTGATGTTTCTGGCGGCCGGTGCAGTCGCCGCAGGCTGGGTCGGCATACCCCCTATCCTTGGCGGCGGAGCGCACTTTGCTCATTTTCTGGCGCCTGTCGTCGGCCACCCCGAATTTCACGGGACTCACGCCGAAGAATGGGGTGTTATGGCTCTATCGACATCGCTTGCATTCATCGGCCTCGGACTCGCGGCAGTCATGTATCTGAGAAAGTCGGATTTGCCTGCGAAGTTGGGTGCAGCATTCAGACCGGTCTATAAAACGCTCTACAACAAGTACTATGTCGATGAACTTTATAACGCCACGATCGTGCAGCCCACGCTCTGGGTCGCGAAGAAGGTGCTCGTGGGCATAACCGATGCAAAGATGATCGAAGGCGTTGTGAATGGTGTGCCGAGGTCCATAGGCGGCTTCAGTCAGGTTTTCAGGAAGATGCAGAGCGGGATAGCGCAGCACTACGGAATATTTATGGCGGCAGGGGCGGTCTTCATTATAGTCCTGGCGATATTATTACGGTAGTTTATGACTTATAGAGGAGTAAAATGGAACAGGTAATAATGAATCAATTAAGCTATCCGATTCTGAGCACCGTTATATTCCTGCCGGTCTTCGGCGCTCTTCTGATTCTGATCTGCAGGCGATCGTGGGAACTCCTCGCCAAGTGGATCGCCCTGGCAACAAGCCTCATCACTTTTTTTGCATCCTTGCCGCTTTTCCTCGACTTTGATAAAACGACGCACAAAATGCAGTTCGTCGAGAAGCATGGCTGGATACCTGACTGGAATATCTTCTATTACCTCGGCGTTGACGGCATAAGCGTCCTGTTCGTGCTTCTTTCAACGTTGTCGGCGATACTCTGCGTCCTGATCTCCTGGGAAGCGATAACGAAGAAGGTGAAGGAATTCTATATCTCCATACTACTGACCACTGCTTTCATGATCGGAGTGTTTTGCTCTCTCGACTTCTTCCTTTTCTATATATTCTGGGAGGCGATGCTGATTCCCATGTTTCTTATCATCGGCGTGTGGGGTGGCCCTAACAGGGTTTATGCAGCGATCAAGTTCTTTCTCTATACCCTGGTTGGAAGCGTCCTCATGCTGGTCGGAATAATCGTCCTCTATCTTTACGCCGGCCGCAGCTTCGACATTCTTGAACTCATGACGAAATCCTATCCTTATAATATGCAGTTGTGGCTATTCTGGGCATTTTTCGCCGCCTTTGCGGTCAAGGTGCCGATGTGGCCTGTGCACACGTGGCTGCCGGATGCCCATACCGAAGCCCCGACGGCGGGGTCCGTGATCCTGGCGGCGGTCCTCATCAAAATGGGGGCGTACGGTTTTCTCCGGTTTTCCCTCCCGCTCTTCCCGGACGCCGCAAAGGACATGGTGCCCGTCATGCTCGCTCTGTCTGTCATAGGCATAATCTACGGCGCGGTCATATGCCTGGCGCAGACGGATTTGAAACGTCTGATTGCATACAGTTCTGTAAGCCACATGGGATTTGTCACGCTTGGAATTTTTGCTCTCAATACGCAGGGACTGGAGGGAGGCATCCTCCAGATGCTGAACCACGGCGTCGTGACCGGAGCCCTCTTCTTATCGGTAGGCGTAGTTTACGAAAGAACTCATACGAGAAAGATTGCCGATTACGGAGGGCTTGCATCGGTGATGCCCATATATGCTTCCTTCTTTATGGTGTTCACATTAGCCTCAATCGGTCTTCCTGCCACGAACGGGTTCATCGGCGAATTTCTCATACTTCTGGGAGGCTTTACAGCAAATAAATGGGCGGGTGTCCTTGCCTGTACGGGTATCATAATCGGAGCAGGGTATATGCTCTGGCTCTATCAGAGAGTATTCTTCATGGACATCAACAACAAGATCGTCGGGCTGTCCGATATGAATATCAGAGAAACACTCTCACTTCTTCCGATGCTGCTCCTTGTATTTTGGATCGGAGTGTATCCGAACTCCTTCCTGGATTTCCTGCATCCGACAGTGCAGCACCTTCTTGATAGAATGGACATTCCCGGCGGCATGAGGGAGATGCAGATTGCGAAGGTCCTTATGGAGGTGATCAGATGAACTTCCCGCTGCCTGATCTGAATCCAGTAATGCCCGAAATCCTGATGACCTGCTTTGCGCTCATCGTGCTTCTCCTGGATCTCATCGTTAAGAAAAAGGAGGCGATCGCGCTTATCAGTATCGCGGGAACGGCCTTAATAGCTTTAAGCATCTTCAATTCCTCAGGCGTCACATTCGGAGGGATGTACGTATCGGACGGTTACAGCACGTTTTTCAAGACAATCTTTCTTATCAATGTTGTCCTGACTGTCCTGATATCGATCAAGTATATTGCCATCGAGAAAGCGAACTACGGAGAATATTATAGTCTTATCCTCTTTTCGACAATAGGCATGATGATTATGGCCTCGGCCGCAGACCTGATTGTCCTCTATCTCGGCCTCGAACTGATGGCACTGAGCACTTATGTTCTGGCCGGCTTCATGAGGCACAACGTCAAGTCGAACGAGGCCGCATTGAAATACTTTCTTCTTGGTGCATTTTCATCGGGATTCCTGCTCTACGGCATCTCCATCGTATATGGACTCACCGGCACGACAAACCTCAAAGACATCGCGGCGTTCATCGGCGAGCGGGGGCTTTTCGATAACACTGCTCTGCTTCTTGCTGTTTCTTTTCTGACGGTCGCATTCGGCTTCAAGATTGCAGCGGCGCCATTTCATATGTGGGCGCCGGATGTTTACGAAGGCGCTCCGACTTCCATCACGGCATTCATGTCCGTAGGCCCAAAAGCCGCGGGGTTCGCGGTTCTTGGAAGAGTCTTCATGGTAGCTTTCGCGGCGGTCAAGGTTGACTGGGCGGCCATTCTGATTCCTGTCGCGATTCTGACCATGGCAGTGGGAAACATTATCGCACTTTCACAGACCAACATCAAGAGGATGCTTGCGTACTCCTCCATCGCCCACGCTGGCTATGCCCTCCTCGGTATCATCACGGCGAATGCGGAAGGGCTTTCGAGCGTGATGAATTACCTGATGATTTACGCGTTCATGAACATCGGCGCTTTCGCCGTCATCATAATGCTCAGGAGCGAGGGTTTTAAAGGGGAAGATATAGACGATTATCAGGGACTTTCAAAAACGCATCCTCTTGCCTCCGTGCTGATGTTGATATTCATGTTCTCCCTGACGGGCATACCGCCTACGGCAGGTTTTATCGGCAAACTTTACCTCTTCATGGCTGCTGTTAACGCCGGCTACACCTGGCTGGTCGTGGTTGCCGTGATCTTCAGCGCAATATCCGCATACTTTTATCTCAGGATCGTCATGTATATGTACATGAGAGAGCCGAAGACGGAAGTGGTTCTTACGAAATCCTTCTCAAACGGCGTTGTGCTGGGCATAACTGCAGCCGCCGTGCTCATAATCGGAGTGCTTCCGTCAGCCCTCATAGACCTGGCGCGGACGGCCCTAAGCGGTTTTTAGTATCGGGCAGAAAATCGGCCGGCGCTTTAAGTGAAGATAATCCCCAAATTTCGGGTAACTGGAATGAATTTCTATAAATAATTCAAGGTGGAGGTACATTATGCGTTATCAAAGATCTGTTTTTTGTGCGGTTTTTTTATCGTTATTCGTTATGATGCCTCTGAATGTTTTTGCGGGTACCTGGTTTCAGTCTGATGAAAACGCACCTGTAGTAGAGGGTACTACTGCCCGCACAAATTTCCAGTCGGCTGCAGGCGCGCTGAATCAGGTTAATTTTGAATCCTTTGGAGACGGAGCAGTCCTGACAGGCAATGAGTTTTCCGCTTCCGGAGTGACCTTCTCTGCCGGTACTTTAGGGGGAGACACAGACGATGTCGACAGCCTGTTCCCGGGATTTACACGTGGCCTTACTGTGCAAAGTGACGGGACATTGAGGGTTATATCTTCTACCGGTGTCAGCGAAGGAAGTAATCTGGAAATTACGTTTAACCCTCCTGTCAGGGCAGCGGGCTTTACGGTCGGCCTGGATCCCGAAGGCGGCGACAACCGCGTAATGGAGGTTTACAGTCCCGGTAATGTACTTCTTGACACTTCACCTCTTGAGATATTTGATGATTCCGACAATCTTCAATCGGCATTCGTAGGTTTTGTCGGAAATCCCGGCGAGCTTATTGAAAGGGTTGTTATTGGCAACGACGATGACGGGATGGTAATATCGTCATTTGAATTCTCACAAACAGCCGCATCAAGCGTAGCCGTCCCTACAATGACAGAATGGGGCATGATTCTCTTTATGTTCATTGCAGGGTTAGCGTCAGTTTATTATCTGAGGAGACGGAGAAGATTAGGTAACTGAAAGAACCGGGGTGAAGAGCGAGAACCTTTTAAAAGGCGGGAGTTTGTACCTCCCCTTGCCGAGCGTACATTATTCGCAGCAGCTATTGTTTCCAGAGGCAGTTGTTCCTGTTTAGCAAAAAGTCGGAGCAATCCTGACCCCTTGAATCCTTTTTTTGGCAACGAAACCTGAGAAGTGCCTTATCTTTGGAAAGGCGCTTGAGATGACGAAAGAACAGAGGGCGCACGTCCGGTTTGACCTCCAGCAGGAGATACGGTATGCCATACTTTCCCGGGAAGATGGAGATCTCACGGGTATTACCCTGAATATCAGCGACGGAGGACTCTGCATGTATATCTTTATCAGTCTCAGCAAAGGGCAGAAGATAATCATAGAGCGCGGGCTCGGCGACCGCGCGAAAAAAGGAGAGGTGCGCTGGATCAAGCAGCTGGGGGAAGATGTTTACAAGGTGGGATTGATGTTCATCCAGTGACGGCCTGATTCACTTGATTCTCTTTGATATCGCCTTAAATTCTTCCGTGCCTGCAGCCTTCAAGAGCTGAAACAATACGATTTCCGTGGAAGTAATCACAGCTCCGGCATCGCGCATGAATTCGACGCCTGTCTTCCAGTTCTCCTTTGTCCTTGAGCAGACCGCGTCCCCGACGAGGTGGACGGAACAGCCGTCATGGAGAAGGTCGATGCATGTCTGGAGAACACAGACATGCGTTTCCATTCCCACGAGAATAACCTGTTTCTTCTTCATACCCAGGATCGCCTGCATAAAATTGCGCTCTCCACAACAACTGATGAAGGGGGGCAAATCTACGCAGCGATCTCAGGCCGTCTCAGCACCTCCACCGTGACTTTCGTTCCCTTTCCATGCTGGCTGGTGATGCGGATTTTCCCTTTATGCTCATCGACGATCTTTTTTGCTATCGACATTCCAAGACCCGTCCCGGCCTTTTTCTTCGTGTAAAAGGGGATGAAGACATTTTCAAGGGTCTCCCTGTCCATCCCGGGTCCGTTGTCTTTGATCTCAACGGTGACTGCCTCTTTTTCTCCCAAAACCCTAACGTCGACGGCCTGGCCACTTGGGGACACGTCGATCGCATTGTTTATCAGATTGGCCAGGGCTCTCTGCATCTGAACTCCGTCCATCATGCATTTCATATCAGCCGCCGGAAGCTTCAAAGTCAAGGCAACGCCCTCTTCTTCGGCTCTGATTCGGGAGGCATCACACGCCCGTGCGACGATACTTCTCATGTCCTCTTCTTTCAGGTTTAAATGAAAAGGCTTGGCGAAATCCAGCACTTCAAGCACTATCCGCTGCATAGTCAGAGCCGCTTCCACGAGTGTCTCTGCCACGGCGTTCGCATCACCTTTGCCCTCCCGTATCCTTTTCGTAAACCCGATGATGGCGAAGAGGGGATTCTTTAGATCGTGTACGATACCTGCAGCGAACTGCCCGACTGCAGCGAGATAACGGTTCCGCTCCACTTCCCGGCGCTGTCTTTTGTCGCGGTCAACAAGGAACCCCGCGACGAAAGTGAAGACCGCTGAGAAGATGAGATGGAGCAGTCTGTTGGCGTTGTACCAAATGTCGTCGGTCCAGCTTTCGGCGATATGGGGAATATAGAGGACGGAAATAAGAAGATAAGTGTAAATGGCGCCTTTAAGTCCGAAGGCGAGCGCTCCGATAAGGAGGGGGATATAGTAAAGCTCTTTGTAGAAATCGTGCAAGGCGTGGATTCTATGGATGGTGGAATAATGCAGATAGGTGATGATCAAAACGAGAGCGGCAATTACAGATATATAATAGAATTTTCTTCCGTTATTCATAGGACCTCATCCAAATTATACCGCGCAGTATACTCTAAGTGTATAATCAATGTCTCCACGCGGCGTTCATCGACACGAAAGTCGTTGACCAGGAGGAGGGAAAAGTGCAGCGTCCTGCAGCGGTGAGCGCTTCGAAGGCAGTTCCCAATACTACATTCGATCTTAAATTTCAGGAACTCTGTGCATCAAGCGAATAGAAGTACTATGCCTATCTTGGCTTTTATGCATTCTTGATGGCAATAGATTCCAATATATCGGCAACATCCTCACATCTGTCGGACGCATTTTCGAGATGTTCGTATATATCTTTCCATTTGATGACAAGGATCGGGTCTTTGGTTCCATCAAGCAAATGTCCGAGGGCGTCTCTGAAGTCTCTGTCCAGTTTGTTTTCGAGTTTGTTGATCTCAGCACAGTACTCCTGCATCCGGGAGTAATTCTTTTCCTTCAAGTTCTTTATTGCTTTCTCTACTAATTCCACAGTTGTAAGGAGTTCTTTGGACATGACTAAAGCCTCTTCCGTAGATTCCTTCATTTTAAAGACAGCAAGCCTTGCAGCCGTTCCCCAGATAAAGTCAAGAATATCGTCTAATGCAGAGGCCAGAGCATGAATGTCTTCCCTGTCGATGGGGGCGATGACGGTTTTATTCAGCTTTTTATTGATATCATGAGTCAACAGGTCTCCATCCTCCTCCAACTCATGTATCTCTTTAGCCCAATTATCCAGGTTGGTAAAGTGCTCCATAATAGCGGACAAAGTTGTGGCTGCTTGCGTGATGTTGACTGCTACTTTGTCGAATAATTCAAAAAAATCCCGCTTCTTTTTGGGGAATACCCTCATTTGTAGCTTTTCTCTGGATGATACTGATTACTGTGTTTTGTTATACGTTACCGTAATCTGATAAGCAATACTCGCATGGTCGGAGGAAAGGTCAGCAACGTTGCCGTTACAAACAAGCCTTCCCTTTCCGGCCTTTCTATGGTCTTTAACCATTTCCTGAATCACCGGGGTCAGATCAAAACCACCATCAACACAGCCTGTTATCATACAATCCATATTGAAATAAGCGTGACGTGAGGGCCAGTAGTTGACTTTGCGAAGCATGAGGACGGGGTTAACCCCCTTGTGGTAGTAAGTCATGTGAACTCTTATATCTGAAACTTCAGGAAAGCATTCAGAAACCAGGGCGGCTTCAAGCCTGCGCTGCTTATTCAGTTCCATTCTTTCCAGATAATTTTGTCTGTGTCCCATTTTCCCTCTTGGTGAGAAGTCCCCTTAGTAACCAGGGGACTTCTCTCGCACATTATTGTTTGACTACATTAATTGCCCTGAGACCTTTGGGACCGTTTTCGGTATCAAAACTGACAGCATCACCCTCGGCAAGGGACTTAAATCCGTTGCCCTGAATGGAAGAATGGTGCACAAAAACGTCGGTACCGTCGTCTCTGGTGACAAAGCCAAAACCCTTGGAATCGTTAAACCATTTTACTATTCCTCTAGCCATTTCCTCTACCTCCTTACCTGTGAACTAAAATCCCAGAATGACCAACAAAAAAGGCCGACAAAGCTAAAAGTCTTTGTGGCCTGATTAATACAAAAACTTCTGAAACTTTTGTTTATCATGACACATATCATTGTGGAAGTCAACCGGCCGGCGGCGCCTCCGATCTCCGGGAAGACACAAGATTGAAAGAAGCTACGGGGATATCGGATGACATGGATGCCGAGAGTATCCTCGTGCCTTCACAATTCTTTTATATTTCCTTCGCCACCTCTTCACAATTTTCTTGCATCATATAAGTAAGAGACGGTTCTTATTTATTGGTGACCCAACCCTCCGGCAGTAAGACGAAAAGACTTCCTGACGGAGCAAGAAGGAATCAGATGGTCCGGATGCAGAAGATCAGCCCCCTTCCAATGTTTTGCCTCTTCACGATGATAGTAGTGTTCCTCTTTTCCGCGAGTGCCGTTTCCGCTGCCGAAGAAAAGCCGCGCGGAGAGGACGTTCTTCTCGATGTCTATCACGACATCGGGGCAAAATTGGAGAAGAACAGTTTTGGATTCCCTCTCTACATAGAGTCTTTCGACCAGGCCGGCAGATTGCAGGCGGATGCTTACGGAATTATTGCTCATCCTTTCGGTAGCGTTCTCAATGCGCTTAGAGTTCCTGCAAACTGGTGCAATATAGCCTCCCTGCTTCCCGATGTAAAGGCATGCACATATGAGGAGCAGCCGCGCACGTGGCAGATGACTTTCTACAGTGGCGATACAAGCCGTCAATCTTCTGGATATGCAGATCAATTCACTTACCAGTGCCGGACTGTCGAACAGCGTGATGGGTATCTGGGCATTGTTCTGAGCGCTGCCGAAGGACCATTCGGCACGACAAATCACAGAATGATGTTCGAAGCCATGCCCCTGAATGGGGAAAGGACATTTGTCCACGTAAGGTATGCTTACAACTATGGTTTCCTGGTTCGCGTTGCGAAAACACTTTTCTCGGCGATACCGGGCCGGGGAAAGACGGGGTTCACGGTGAAAGGCATTGACGGCAAAGGAAATCCCGTCTATGTCGATGGACCGCGCGGCGCGATTGAACGTAATGCCGTCAAATGTTATATGGCAATACAATCTTTCGTTGATACTCTAAGCTTTCCGGAGGTAAGCCGTTTCGAGATGATGATCAGTACGTGGTATGATCTTGCAAGCCGGTTCAGGAAACAGCTCCTCGAGATGGACAAGAAAGACTATATCGCATCCAAAACAGAGGAACACAGGAAACAGGTGATGCTCCAACAGCGGATCGCGATGAATCTCCGGCAATCGGCCCGACACTTGAATCCTGCGGACTAACCCGCCTCTATTGCGAAAGGCTTTCGTGCAGCCCTCCCTTTTTGAGGCTCATAATTCTTATGCAACTGCAAGGTCTGCTCTGCGAGTGCCGTCCCTCGATATCTTTCATATTTTGTTCATAACTTCTCCATAAATTGTCTGTATTTTATCCTTTGAAAATAGAAAATTTGTGCATGGGTGCATGAACATGGAAAGGGGGGTTAAAAAGGCGTTTTGTTTGGGTATTATGTGAATATGAATACCGAAGGAACGAAAACCAAGGGAGGTCGAAGATGAGGAGAAGTCCCTCCCGGATATAAGCGAATTCCCTATGGCCAACTGAAGAAGCATTGGAGAGAGTGGGAAAAGCCGCATCACAGAGACGTCAGGGAGTGGGAAAGATCATACCACGAACGGTGGAAGAAAGACCATGAAGGCTGGAAAGAATGGAAGAAGGACAAGCCCGGCAAAGGAAGACACTGAATCAGACCGCGACATCTCTCGCCACAGTCCGGGAGATCATGACCGAGTTCGCCGCCCTGACCGGGCTTTCGCCGGCCGGAAAGACTACACGGCGCTACTTGTGGACAGACGCTTTCGCGGTATGCAATTTCTTGGATCTTTATCGGCAGACGCGTGACGTTGAATACATGCGTCTCGCACTCGGTCTCGTCGATCAAGTTCACAATACCCTCGGCAAATATCGCGAAGACGATCCGCGATCGGGATGGATCAGCGGCCTGGGTGAGGAGGACGGCAGAAGGCACCCGACAATCGGGGGCCTCAGGATCGGGAAGAAACTGAACGAACGGAGACCCGGTGTTCCCTTCGATGAACGGTTGGAGTGGGACAGGGACGGCCAGTACTATCATTATCTGACGAAATGGATGCACGCTCTCAGCTGTGTGGGCCGGACTACCGGGGATGCAAAATATAACGGATGGGCGATAGAGCTTGCGAAAACGGCCCACGCAAAATTCACGTACCGTCCGTCATATGGCGGCCGCAAACGTATGTTTTGGAAGATGAGCATCGACCTTTCCTATCCTCTCGTTTCATCCATGGGACATCACGACCCTCTTGACGGATATGTCGCTTACCTCCAGCTTCAGGCTGCGGCAAAGCGTTTTGACAGTCCGCCGCAGCCGGACCTTTACGCTGAAATTGCCGACATGGCCGGTATGTGTGAGGAAAAAAGCTGGATCACCGATGATCCGCTCGGCATCGGGGAGCTGCTTGTGAACGCCTGCAAAGCAACGCAGTTGATCGTGAACGACGATGCCCAACTGTCTGACCTGCTGGAGGACATCGTGGAGTCGTCCGTGCCCGGACTGGAAGCTTACACGAGGGGAAACCCCCTAAAGCTGCACGCTGATTACCGCCTTCCTTTCCGCGAGTTCGGATTGTCTATCGGTCTTCGGGCTGTTCAGAGGATGCATGCGCTTGTGCAGCGAAAAACGGAGACTTTCAATAAGAGACCTTCTTTGCATTCGGGCATTAGATATCTGATACAATATCTACCGTTGAGTGAAACAATCGAGAATTTCTGGCTTGAGTCCGGAAATAGAGAAGGCAGCAGTTGGCGTGAGCACCATGATATCAATATGGTGATGCTGGCAACCAGTCTGGCGCCGGACGGATATCTGAAGCTTAATCCGGATCCTGATGACTCGTAGAGGTGCGGAGCAGGAGTCCAGAAAGCGTTCGGGACTCATTCTTGCCTCCCGATAGGAATCGGGATAAAGCCGCTCCGAGACCGCATCTGCTCTGGTTAGCATATGCGAATACTGAAGGATATCAGCAGATATTTCAAGCGCGTTCCGTCGATGATGGCGGAGGACGTTCGTCGTCTGATGAGTGATAAGAGTCCAGAGGAGTATAACCTTGTAGACGTGCGACAGCCGGAGGAATATGAAAGGGAGCATATCCCTGGAGCCCGGCTCATATCCGTCGGAGAAATTGGAGAGCGCTTTCGGGAACTCGATCCTGATAAACCTACCATAGCCTACTGAAGTTCGGGAGTCCGCAGCCGTGCCGCTGCATCGGTGCTTTTGGAACAAGGGTTCAAAGAAGTGTACAGCATGGAGGGCGGAATAAGGGCGTGGGAAGGACTGGCAGCCGAAGGAGTGCCGGAGGCGGGTATGGCCTATTTCGACGGGTCCGAAACTGCG
>JBFLXP010000048.1:0-12853 GCA_040757315.1 Nitrospirota bacterium | reverse complement strand
TGAAAGCTCATAGGCGATCTCTTTTATCGATCCCCCTTTCGCGAACATGCACAACATCTGATATTCCCGGTCCGACAGAACCTCGTGGAGGGGCTTTTCTCCATTTGCGCCGAGTTCTGAAATCAATTTCTCCGCGAGAGAGGAACTAACGAATTTCCCGCCGCGCGAAATTTTTCTGATCGCCGCGATCAGTTCATCAGGTGCGCTTTCCTTCGTCATGTACCCGGAAGCGCCAGCCCTCAGGGCTCTAACCGCATACTGCTCCTCAGGATGGACGCTGAGCATAAGCACTGGCAGTCTCGGCTTTTTCCTTTTCAAGTGTCTCAGGACGTCAAGGCCGCTTCTGCCGGGCATCGAGATGTCCAGGAGAACCACGTCATAATTGTTCTCCGACACCTTCTCAAGCGCTTCCGATCCGCTACATGCTTCCGCGACAACAAACATATCTGAGGTCTCGGAGATTATCTGCTTCAGTCCCCGCCTCACAATCGCGTGATCGTCGGCAATCAGCAAGCGGATCATATCACAGCACACTCCTTTTTCAGCGGAATACAGACATTCACAGCGGTCCCTCTGTCCCTTATTCCGCTGATACTCACCTGACCTCCCAAGAGATGGGCACGCTCCCGTATGCCTGTCAGACCGTAGGATTTGGGACCGGCGATCTGATCCGTGCTTATCCCTTTCCCGTTGTCATTGACTTCAAGGATGACCGCCTCACCTTTTTCTCTCAGGCTCACTCTCACGACAGTGGCGCGCGCATGCCGCACGACGTTCGTCAGAGTCTCCTGCAGAATGCGGTAAACGGCTGTCGAGACATCCTGATTAGGATTCATATCCTCGGGCTCACAGACCAGTTCGCAGCGTATTCCTGTGCGATTCCGGAATTCCTCGACCTGCCATTCGACCGCGGCCGCGAGCCCAAGGTCATCGAGAAACCGGGGTCTCAGTTCAGCCGAGATCCTCTGCACCGTCTTTACCGCAACATCCACGGAATCAGCCATGGAGTGTATCTTCGAGAGAAGCTGCCGGCGGTCCGCAGAGATCCTGCTCCGAAGCCAGTGAACGTCCATCTTCAGGGTTGTGAGGATCTGTCCCAGTTCGTCGTGGATCTCCCTGGCGATGTACATCCTCTCCTGTTCCCTCGCCGACTCCAGATAGGCGGAAAGGTAACGGAGTTGTTCGCGCGAACGCTTCAGTTCCTCCTCTGCCCGCTTACGTTCAGTGACATCCTCCACGGTGCCTTCGTAGTAAAGCAGGGTTCCCGCGGAATCGCGGACAGAAATCGCATTTTCCGAAATCCATATCCTGGAGCCGTCCTTGCGATACGCCAGGGACTCAAAGCCGGTCACGAAATCGTTGTCCCGCATCAGGCGGATAAATTCGTTGCGGCGCCAGGATTCAACATAGAGCTTCCGCTCCGAATCGGTGAGTTCCCGGATTAGTTCCTCAGGAGAATCGTAACCGAGTATTCGGGCCAGGGCGTAATTTGCGGTGATCAGACGACCTTCGGGGACAGCCTGGTAAATGCCCCCGACGGCATTCTCGAAGATGGAGCGGTATTTCTTTTCAGCCTGCTGAAGGCGCTTGACCCTCACAGCGCGTGACAACACCTGTCTGAGGAGAACCGTGTCCAAAGGCTTCATCACATAATCGAATGCGCCCGCCTTCATAGCGCTGACCGCCGTCTGCACGCTGCCCTTTGCCGATACGATTATTCCTATCAGACAGGGATCTATCTTGAGCGCTTCCCTCAGAAGCAGGACGCCGTCCATATCGGGCATGACGAGGTCAATGAGAAGCAGATCGAAGCCTTTGTCCCTGAGGGTGCAGAGAGCCTCCCCGCCGGATGTACAGCTCGTGACTGAATACCCGGATTTCGAGAGAAAAACCGAAAGCGGTCGGAGCGCATGAATGTCCCCGTCCACTATCATTATGCGTCCCGACTGCAGCCCCCTCGGTTCCATTCGTCCCTGCCTGCGCTTTGAAATCACCCCATATTATAGCATCTGCTACAAAGAATATCTTCGCCGTACTCCTTGATCTGTTTAAGTATAATTATCAAGAATTAAAGCATTTTCCGTGCCAGAGAGCGGCTTTATCCCGATTCTTATCGGGAACCTCGGAGGTCCCGATTCCTATCGGGGCCGAGAATGAGCGATGATGCCGCATCTGCTCTTCCCGCCACTGATATACGTAATCCGGGCTAATCAAATCTCATCGCCTTGAAAGGCTCCTGAACTCTTCCTTGATTGATTGTCATTCCCGAAAGAAAAGGGCATGTCATGAAGAGATTGAAGAAGCAAGAGAGAAATTAAATGCGAGAAGCCCCGATAAAAGAAAAAAATTGAATTTTTGGGTTGTTTCTGGTATAGTTTCTCTTGTTATTCATGGAAGACAGAGCAAGGAAAGCAATAATCGAAGCTCTTCTTTTTCTTTCCGGAGAGGTGCTTGCCGCCTCTGTAATCAAGGACGTAGCAGAAATTCCCGAACCGGAAGTGAAAAGGCTTTTGGAGGAGATGATGTCGGAATACGGAGAGCGGAAGGCCGGCCTGATGATTGTGGAAGTTGCGAACGGCTATCAGATGGTCACAAATCCTGAATATGCGGAATGGGTCCGTAAGTTCCGGAATACGCAAATCTCAGCCAGACTCTCCCTCCCGGCTCTAGAGACTCTGGCGATCATCGCGTACAAACAGCCGATCATCCGTGCCGAGATAGAGCAGATCCGAGGGGTGAATTCCGACAGTGCCATCAGGACGCTGTATGAAAAGAGGCTGATCAAAATCATGGGACGCAAAGAGGCTCCCGGGAGACCTTTCCTGTACGGCACGACGAGGGAATTCCTTCAGTATTTCGGCTTAAAGGATCTCACCGAGCTGCCCACACTGAAGGACCTGATCCGCGAGGAGGCTGCGTAGTGGCAGGAGTGAGCATGAGCAGGCTCACCATATCCATTGCATTTATCATATTTTCTCTCTGTCTCCCGGCCTTGTGCCGTGCCGATATAAAATACAAGGTCAAAAAGGGAGACAATCCCCATACCCTGGCAAAGAAGTTTAGAGTTAGCGCAAAGGCAATCATAGACGCAAACGATATTGATCCCACCAAACTCAAGCCCGGGATGAAGATCACCATTCCATCCTCAAAAAGAGACACCGAACGAAAGAGCAAATTTGCGAAAAATCCGAAGCACGGCAAGCGCGACAATGGCGGGAAAGAACAACAATCAAAAAGGGGAACGAGTGCCGACGACCGCCAGCGAAAGGACTTCGAGTGCCACATCGTGAAGAGGGGCGATACCCTTGGCGAAATAGCGAAGAGGTATTCGATCGCCGTTGACGAAATCAAGAAGATCAATAACCTCGATTCAAGCAGACTGAAGATAGGGCAGAAGATTCTGCTGAAGCGGACGGATGCGAAGACATATACGGTCAGAAAGGGCGACAGTCTCTACCGGATAGCGAAGCGGTACGACATCCGCGCCGATGAACTCAGGGAGATCAACAATCTGGATACGGATGCCTTGAAACCGGGCCAAAAGCTCGTTCTGGAGCGTGAGACCGTGCCGGAGACGGCAAGGCATTATGAGACTCTTATCTCGCAGGGGGAAGAAGAGGAACCTCAGATCCCGAAGGACTTGGGGGAGAGCGGGGATTCTCAGAATCCGGGCATCACCGATAGTCTCGTTCTTTTCGCGAAAAAATTGCTCGACATTCCGTATCGTTTCGGCGGCAACAGTATTCTCGGCATTGATTGTTCTGCCTACGTCCAGCGGGTATACGGACTTATCGGCGTCAGTCTGCCCAGGTCCGCCCGGGAACAATTCACAGAAGGAAATCCTGTTGACAGGAGCGAGCTTTCGATCGGCGACCTCGTGTTCTTCAGGACCTACGCCTCATTCCCTTCGCATGTGGGAATCTACCTCGGGAACAATCTTTTCATCCACGCATCATCCAGGAGCAAGAAGGTAACCATCGACAGCCTTGAGACGCCCTATTATCTGAAGAGGTACATCGGAGCAAAGAGGGTCCTCGGGATGAAGGACGGAAAAGAGAACCCCGAAAAGGAAGGGTAATCATCCCTCATACAGTATTTTGCCCATATCGCTGACATCGTATCCTCCCAAGGCAGCAACCATTCCTCTGAACTCATCGTCTTGCCGGATGATTCCTATCAACCGCTGAAGCATCTCGGTCTCAAAAAATTCGCGAGGGATTGCAAGGTCATAGCGCTCTTTTGCCACCGGGATGAAATCGAGACCGAGTGCGACCGCAGAAGCGAGGATTGCGAGCCCCGTATCGGCGACACCGGTAAGAACTGCCGAGGCTACGCCCATATGAGTGTATTCCTCCCGCTCATACCCCCTGACATTTGCAGGACTCATGCCGAGGTCCTTGAGGCATTTGTCCGTAAGAAGTCTTGTCCCGGCGCCCGCCTGCCTGTTCACGAAAACAATGTCGGCTCTTGACAAATCCGGGAATCCCGTTATGTTTTTTGGGTTACCCTTGGGAACGAGAAGTCCCTGCTCCCGATAGACCAGATTCATGAGCACCACCTGTCTGTCCGAAAGCAGACGCTTCAAGAAGGGAACATTGTACTCACCGGTCTCCTCGTCAAGTAAATGGGTGCCCGCCATATGCGCCTCGCCCCGCTTTAAAGCCATCAGACCGCCGAGAGAGCCGACATGTGCGGACGAAAGGGACGTCTCGGGGTGTCTTTTCTTGAGGATATTTCCGAGAAGGTCAAGCGCATTGTCATGACTTCCTATGCAGACGATTGTGTTTTCGATCTCCCTCTTCGACCTCAATAATTCAACGTCGACTTCCGACCCGGCTCCTATGCCCTCCGACTGAGCGGGAATCCTGACGAATCCGTCCGCCCTCACCAGAGACATGAGCACTCCGGCACCCCGGCTGATGGGCGTGGTGATGAACCTGTCTCCGACCTTTCCGACCTTCACCCTGAGAAATTCTTCGTGCCCAAGAGGAGATGCGGTACGTCTCGACATGCGAGCCTTAAGAAACTCAGGCTCCTGGGCTTCCAGCCCCTGCCAAAGGTAAATAAGGGGTTTTACAAAAAGAGAGAAGGTGATGAAAGCGGACACCGGATATCCTGGGATACCGAGCACAGGTTTCCCCTTCACCAGGCCGAGGATTACCGGCTTGCCGGGCTTGATGTTAACCCCGTGGAGTATAACCTCGCCGAGTTCCCCTATCGCCCTTGCTGTGAAATCCTCGGATCCGGCTGACGACCCGGCGTTTACGACGATCAGATCAGCCGAAGAATGGACGTCCAATATCGCCTCCTTCAGTTTTTCGAGATCGTCAGGAATGATGCGGTATCTGAGATAATCGCCTCCCCATTCCCTGACAGCGCTGCCGAGGATGCGGGAGTTGTACTCTATAATATCGCCTTTCTTCAAGGCTGCGCCGGGCTCAACGATTTCAGATCCCGTGGGAATGATGGCGACCTTAGGTTTCCTTCTGACCATTACATCGGTATGCCCGCCTGCGAGCATTGCGCCGATGTCCACCGGTCGAATCCGTTGATTCTCGGGAAGTATAAGTTCAGTGGCAACTATATCCTCGCCGATCACCCGCACATGCTGCCACGGCGTTACAGGAGAAATAATCTCTATGAATTCCTGAATTCCCGATTCCGCATTCTCAATTTTGACTGCATTCACATCTTCAATCATTATCACGGAATTCAGGCCGTCCGGCAGCGGATCGCCCGTGTCGACATAGACCGCCTGTGTTCCTATTTTCAACCGTTTCGGGGACCGCTCGGAAGCGCCGAAAGTGTCCGGAAACCGCACCGCATAACCGTCCATCGCCGATGAATGATAAAAGGGAGAAGAGATGGAAGCGACGACCGCCCGGGCGGTAACCCTTCCAAGAGACTCGGAGACGGGGGTCGCCTCTACGGCGAGCGGGCCGCCCAGACCCTCCTTCCCGACCCTGTCCAACCACTTCGTCAGCGCCTCGTTCAAGGGCGTGCTTTCAAGATAGATATTCCGGAGCATTATTGCTTAGTCAATAATTTCTTCATCATTGATTTGAGTTCGTCCAGATCGGACGATTTCACTATATAAGCCTCGGACGCCCAGACGGCAAAGTCGTCTCTGTAATCGTAAGCCGTCGACATGATGACCGGGATCTTCGGATTCTTCTCTTTCATCTGTCTGAGAATATGGATGCCGTCCATGTCCGGCAGGAGTATGTCGAGCGTAACGATGTCCGGGTTTTCTCTCTCGAACATATCGAGTGCCTCCCTTCCGTTCGACGCCACGACAACCTCATATCCTTCGTCTTCAAACTCTTCCTTGTATAGCCTCTGAATGTGGAGATCGTCATCAACAACCAGTACCTTCATACGACTCGTCCCTCCTTCCCTGCTGGTTTATTTCTATCGGCATAGGGTATAAACACTCTGAAGGTCGTTCCCGCACCCGGCCTGCTCTCAACCTGAATGCTCCCCCTGTGTTCTTCGGCAATCCGGTGTGTTATGGTGAGGCCAAGACCGGTTCCGGATTTTTTTGTCGTGAAGAACGGATCGAATATGAAAGGGATGTCCGCCTCCGAGATACCGCCCCCGTTGTCCGATATCTCGAAGACGCACCCGTCGTCCTTCGCATATGTTTTTACCGAGATAGTGCCATTGTTATCCACAGCCTGAATTGCATTCCTGACAATATTGAGAAGCGCCTCCCTCATTCTGTTCGGATCGACATAGATGTCTTCCGAATGACCCGATTCTCTCACAAGCCGGACCGACTTCTCGTCGAGATCCGGCTTCACGAGGACGATCACGTCGTCTATGATCTTGTCCGGATTGACCACTTCCTTGACGACCCTCGTCTCCTTTACGAAACTGAGAATTTCGCTGAGAATGCCTTCGAGCCTGCCTACTTCTTTGGCAATGATATCGGCATATTCCTTGAGATTGCCGTCCAGTCTCCTCTCGAGTCTCCGCGCGAATCCGCCGAGAGATACGAGCGGATTTCTGATCTCGTGGGCAACCCTCGCGGCCACCTCACCGAGAGCAGCCATCCTTTCGGTCCTTATGACGCGCTCTCTCAACGTCTTCAGTTCCGTTATGTCGCTCATCACGTTTACGGTGCCGATGAACGCACCGTTTATGTCAAAGATAGGCGAACTCGACGTAATAAATGTGCCGCCGAGATAAGGGTCTTCAACCTCTTCCACATACGCGGCTCTTCTCTCCGTCGTCTTCCGGTGCGGACATTCTTCCCAGGGTCCGCGCGTTCCGTGAAAGACTTCATAACACTTCCTGCCGACTATTTCCTCGGGGGCCTTTCCGAGTCTCTTGCTCACCGCCTTGTTGATGTTCCTGACAACATAATCCTCACTCACAAAGATAACCATATCGGATATGGACTCGAAAATATTTTCCAGTTCCTGCTCGGTGAGGATCACCTGCTCGAAGAGACGCGCATTCTCTATGGCCGAGGCCACATGGTTGGAAAAGGCCGTAAGAAACCGCATGTCCTCGTCCGTAATGGGTTTTCTGTTAAAGTAGTTGTCCACCCAAAGGACCCCGATGACTTTGTGCCGGGATATCAGGGGAACCACTGCAAACGCCTGCGTTCCAAGCAATTGGATCAGGATCGGGTCGGATAGAGACTCCGTCCGTACATCCTGGACGTTAAACTGCTTCATCTCCTTAACCGTCCTGGTAAGGACCGTCTCTCCTTCCAGCGGAATTTCCATCTCGATTGCAATTCTGTCGAAATAGGAGTCTTTTGTCGAGGGTCCGACTTCAATCTCCTGCATTATGTCGTGGAGCGTCTTTCTTTCGATCGAAAGCCTGTCCCAGATGTGATATGCCTCTTCATGGCTTGCCGGCCCGACCCCCATGGCGCCTTTCAAAACCTGATTCTTTTCGTCCACCAGAAAAAGAATCGAGCGGTTGAAACCGAGGCCGTCGCCCATGGTGACGGCCGTGAGCACCATTCTCAATAGCCGATTCAACTCAAGCGTACCTCTCATGGCAGAACTGATAAAGAAAAGCCTTGACAGTTCCTGGTTTCTCCTGACCAGTTCTTTTTCAACACCTTTGACCTCGGATATGTCCCTGGAGATGCCGCTTATGCCTATGACCTCGCCTGCCGTGCTCTTGATGGGAGAAAGAGTGAGGCTCACCGTTATCATGGCGCCGTCCTTCCTTCTCCGCAGAGTTTCGATTCTCTTGAGGACCTCCCCATTTCTTACACGCCGGTTGTTCTCCCATTCCGGATCGAGAAGAAATTCGGGGACAAAAGGAAGAAATTTCCCGATAGCCTCCTCTTTCGTGAATCCGTAAATACGTTTTGCTCCCTCATTCCAGGATGTAATAATGCCGTTCAGGTCGGTGGTGACTATGGCATCGGCCGAGTTTTCGATGATACCCTCGAGATACTCTTTTGTCTGGGTTATCTCGCTGTGGCATTTCATGCGCTCGGTGATATCCTGAATGAAAACCACGCATCCGACCACTTCGTCGTCGCTGCCATGAACAGGATAGGATGAAAGTTCCGCGAAGAACATCTTCTGGTCGCAGAATATCTTCTGGGTAATAATATTGACCTTGCCGGTCGAAAAAGTGGCTTCGGCGGCGCAATGCGGACAGAAGCACCCTCTTTCGTGGAAAATCTCCCGGCTGTCCTTGCCCGCAATTTCGGCCGTTGACTTGTCTATCCACTTCTCCACAGACCTGTTCGCGGTGACAATCCTGTACCCGCGGTCCAGCATCACGATGCCGTCCTGTATCTGTTCAAAGATGATCTCGGTTAATTTCTGTTTTTCGGCCTCATCCACGATTGACTCTATTTTTCCGGTTGTCATTATCCGGCCTGTTTGCCCGTCGTTCTTTCGGAGGTGCCGGATAATCGGATCCCCTTCTGCGGATTCCCCGGATCTTCTTCTCCTTCAACGATTTCCAGTAAATCTCGATGTAGCGTTCGGCTGCCCTTCTCCAGGAAAAATCTTCTTTCATCCCTTCCGTGATCATCTTCCTCAACTTTCCTTTATCCGTGTAAACGCAAAACGCTCTTTTAAGAGCATTGAGCAATGCAGACGGCGTATAATCAGCAAAGAGAAAACCCGTTCCTCTGCCGGCGAGGGGGTCGTAATCCCGTATCGTGTCGACAAGACCGCCTGTCCGGCGCGCGACCGGGATGGCACCGTATCGTAATGATATCAACTGACCGAGGCCGCACGGCTCATACCGCGACGGCATGAGGAAAAAATCAGCGCCCGCATAGATCCTGTGGGCAAGGGAATCATCAAACCCTATGGTCACGGACAACCCGCCTTTGTAACGGCCCTGGAGTTCAAGCAACTCCTCCTGGAACCGCTCATCTCCTTTTCCAAGGATAACAAGCTTCACTCCGAAAGACAATATTTCGTGGATAGCATCAAAGAGGATGTCGAGCCCCTTCTGCTCCGACAACCTGCCGACCATGCAGACGAGCGGAATTCGTTCTGTTTCAGGACCGCCTCCCTTAAAAAGAGATTTAATGAGATCGCTCTTGCATGACGCCTTGCCGGAGATTTTGTCCGAGTCATAGTAAGACGCCAGGTACGTATCCTTAGAGGGATTCCATTCTTCATAGTCTATTCCGTTGACAACCCCGTAGAGATCGTCCTCCCTCGTCTTCAAAAGCCCTTCAAGGCCGAAGCCGTTTTCACGCATGAGAATCTCTTTTGAATAATTCTCGCTCACCGTTGTGAGCGCATCCGATGCCAATATGCCGGCTTTGAGGAAATTCACCTTTCCGTAGAATTCGATCCCTTCCGGGGTGAAGTATTCCCAACCCAGATTCGTCAGCGGCATTTCGGCCTCTGGGAAAAGCCCCTGATATCCAAGGTTGTGGATGGTCAGTAAGATCGCCGTATTTTTGAAAAAAGGATCGGAACCGTATAGAGTCTTAAGATAAAGGGGAACCAGGGCGGTCTGCCAGTCATTGCAGTGTATGATATCGGGCTTGAACTCGAGCGCCTTGCACGCTTCGATGACGCCTCTCGAAAAAAATACGAATCGTGAAGCGTTGTCCTCGTAATCACCTTCAGGGATTCCGTAAAGTTCTTCCCTGTCGAAGAAATCATCACAGGCTATAAAGAAATTCTCCCGCTCATCCGCGAAAATTCTTCCGTCCACCACGCGGTCTCCAACAGGAACCCTCACGGACACCGCTGTCTCTTTTAGGGATTTGGCGGTCCGTCGCGCTTTTCGATAAAGCGGCAGCATAATATGCACTTCATTGCCCATTTTACGCAATTCCTTGCAGAGTGCGCCCGCAACATCCGCAAGGCCTCCCGTCTTAACATAAGGTACGGCTTCCGGGGCAGCTATTATAATTTTCATGTCTTTGCCTCTCTCATGAACTTGGCCGACTCTTCGGGAGGAGTGGGGTTGATATAAAAGCCTGATCCCCACTCAAATCCGGCTATTTTCGTGAGCTTCGGGACGATCTCAATATGCCAGTGGTAGTAATCGTTGATCTCGTCGCCGAAAGGCGAAGTATGGACCACAAAATTATAGGGCGGGAAATCAAGGATCCGGTCCATCTGTTTCAGTACTGTCTGCAGCATCTCTGCAAGCTGCGAAAAAGTGTTCTCCGGCGGATAAAACGCCGATTCGTGCTTTTTAGGAAGAATCCACGTCTCGAAGGGCGCCCTCGGCGCAAAAGGCGCCAGAGCGACATACCGGGCATTTTCATGGATCACCCTTGCCCGGCTTTCCAGTTCCTGGTTAACCACGTCGCAAAATATGCACCGCTCCTTCAGATCAAAATATCTCCGTGCCGACTCCATCTCCTCCGCAACGAGTTTAGGGACGATGGGAAGAGCGATCAGCTGCGTATGCGAATGCTCAAGAGATGCTCCCGCGGCATCTCCCTCGTTCTTGAACAAGAGTACGTATTTCAATCTGCGGTCTTTCTTGAGATCGGACAGCCTCTGGTAATAAGCCCAGAGGGCGTCTTCGACGGCCTTAACCGGCATGGTCGCAAGCGAGAGCATATGATCGGGTGTTTCGACGATGACCTCATGGGCACCGATCCCCGTTATCTTGTCGAACATGCCCACACCTGTTTTATTCAGCTCACCGAATATCTGGAGAGCCGGAAATTTATTCGGCATCACCCTGAGTGTCCAGCCCGGTGAATTGGGCTTTGTCCCGGCCGGCCTGAAGGCTATGATCTCGTTGGGTGTCGTATACTCATTACCGGGACAGAAGGGACAGAAACCGCCCTTTTTCCTCTGGTAGGGAGAGACAAAATCGGTAGGCCTTTTCCCCCGTTCAACGGATATGATAACCCATCTGCCCGAGACCGGATCTTTTCGAAATTCAGACATGTCCCCTCCGCAATAACAAAGGCTCACAGCCCGAAATCAACGCCGCGAGCGAACCTATGGAAGTCTTTCCAGCCTTATGCCCGCGCAGGCGGCTGCGAGCCTTAAGTGCGTGTAAATTTTGGTATATTATAGCATAATGGTCGGCAACCACCCATGAAATCCACTTTTATACACCGTCTCGTCAACAGTCCTTTTGAGGACCCTTCACTGTTTGTACGCATAGTCAGAGAGCGGAGAGCTTTTCTTGTCGATATCGGCAACATCTCGCGGCTCAGCCCCGGTGATCTGCAGAAGATAACCGACGTGTTTGTAACGCATACGCACATTGATCACTTCATTGGATTCGACACTCTGCTGAGAGCGCTGCTTCGCAGAGACATTCCGCTGAGAGTATACGGACCGTCCAATATCGCTGACTGCGTCGAAGGCAAACTTCGCTCGTACACATGGAACCTCATACGGGAATATCCGCTGCGCATCGATGTATATTCGGTTAAAAAAAACAGGCTGGTCTCAACCGGCTTCCATGCCGAGAATTGTTTTGAGAGAAGGGACAACGGTTCATCCGTGTTCAGCGGCACACTGCTGAAGGATCATCTCCTTACGGTGAAAGCTATCGAGCTTGACCACCAGGTTCCATGCCTTGCCTTTTCACTGGAAGAGCAACTTCATATCAACATCAACAAAGTGTCTCTCCATGAGATGGTGCTTCCGGTTGGGCCATGGCTTTCCGACTTTAAGAAAGCGATCAGGGAAGGGATGGCGGAAGATACGGAATTTATCGTTTCGGACAGGAGATATTCCCTTGGACAACTGCGGCATATCGCACTCATCACCACAGGCCAGAAAATATCTTATGTAACCGACGTTTCCCCGCAGGGGGAGAACATCCGGAAGATCGTCGACTTCGTTCGCGGTTCCGACACGCTATACTGCGAAGCATATTTCATGGAGAAAGACAGGGACAGAGCGGCGCGGAGATTCCATCTCACGGCGAAGACTACGGGCCGGATAGCGCGAGAGGCGGAGGTGAAGGATCTTGTAGTTATGCATTTTTCACCGAAATACAGGGGGGAGGCCGAACATCCCGGCGACGAAGCGCTGCACGAATTCAGACTTTGAGTTTCCTGAAAACAAGTACGGCGTTTACCCCGCCGAATCCAAAAGAGTTCGAAAGGGCATTCTTCACATCCGATTTCCTGACCTCTGTAACATAGTCGAGGTCACATTCCGGATCTCTTTCTTTGAGATGTATCATGGGAGGTATAACGGATTCCAGCATGCTCATCAACGTTAGTGCGGCTTCGAATGCCCCGGAAGCGGCCAGCATATGTCCGGACATCGACTTGGCAGAAGTAACCGGTATCGAGTAGGCGGTCTTTCCAAGCGAAAGCTTCAACGCCCTGGTTTCCGTTCTGTCTCCAACAGGTGTCGCCGTGCCATGGGCGTTGATAAAATCGATCTCATCCGGTTTCAGGCCGGCTTCATTC
>JBFLXP010000047.1:0-12859 GCA_040757315.1 Nitrospirota bacterium | reverse complement strand
AATGCTGGCGAGTTTCCCTTCTGTTGTGATCGGATTCTTCGGCATGGTCATTGTGGCCCCGATACTCTCAAACTGGCTTTCACCAATCCTGTCCGAAAAACTTCCCGAATTGATGAAAAGCGCAGACGTCCCTTTTCTTTCCACGACCCTTGCGGATCTATTTTATGACAAATTATTCATCTCATCAGGCCTCAATATCACCACAGCCGCCCTTATGCTCACAGTCAGAGCGATACCGATAATCTCGAGCATCGCCGAGGATGCCCTGACCGCTGTCCCCCGCACATACCGTGAGGCCTCATATTCTTTGGGTGCGGGCAAATGGACTACTATCTGGAGAGTAGTCATTCCCGCCGCGGTCTCGGGATTGAGCGTCGCCGTCATTCTTGGTATCGGCACCATCATCGGAGAGACCATGATCGTTCTGATGGTCGCAGGCGGCGCAGCTGTTGTACCACACTGGATCTTTGATCCGGCAAGGCCGATGCCTGCAGCGATTGCGGCGGAGATGGCCGAGGCGCCCTATAGGAGCCTCCATTATCATGCGCTCTTCGGTGTCGGTGCGATTCTTTTCATTATTACCTTTGTATTGAGCTTCGTCTCCGATTATGTTTCAAAAAGATACAGAGCGGTAAAAATCGGCGAGAAAGTATGAAAGAAGGAAGTGTCGATACTATGCAGCACGCTGAAGACAAGGATTTGGTCCGAAAGAAAAGAATCAACATAAAAGAGAATTTTTTCATAAACCTCGTCAGGACGCTCGGTTTTTCCGGCGCTGTGATACTCATCATCATCTTGTTCTTCATCGCTTACAACGGCATTCATGCTTTGAGCTGGGAGTTCATAACGCAGCCACCCGTGGACGCGATGACGAAGGGCGGTATTTTACCGGTGATTATCGGGACGATATTGCTGACCATGCTCTGCATGATTGTTGTATTGCCTATAGGGGTGACTACGGCCATTTTTCTTGCTGAATACGCAAGACCCGGCAGAATTCTCGATATGGTGAATATGTCCATATACACCCTTGCAGGCGTCCCGTCAGTAGTGTTCGGGCTTTTCGGCCTCGGAGTATTCGTTGTGGCGTTTAATTTCGGCATGAGCCTTCTGGCAGGCTCTTTGACTCTTGCGATCATGGTCCTGCCCTATATTATTTCGACGGCTGAGGAGGCGATAAAGGCCGTTCCATACAGTTTCCGGGAAGCGTCTTTGGCTTGTGGAGCAACCAAGTGGCAGACCATCAAGAAAGTTGTTTTACCCACTGCGATGCCGGGCATCTTCACAGGTGCGATTCTCGGGACATCGAAAGTCTCTGGGGAAACGGCTCCCATCATGTTCACAGCGGCTGCATTTTTCACGCCGGGGGTGCCGAGATCGGTCTTCGAACCTGTAATGGCTCTGCCATACCATATCTATGTTCTGGCCACAGCCGGCACGCATATAGAAGAAACGAGACCTATTCAGTACGGCACTGCTTTGGTGCTTATTTTGCTCGTATTGGGGATGAACTTATTGGGAATCATCCTGAGGGCGAGACAGAGAGGGAAAAAAGCATGGTAGATGCCCGTGAAACCATCTTTCAAATAGAAGAGTTCAGCATATTTTACGGTGACTTCATGGCCGTCAAGAATGTTTCACTCAATATCGAATCGAACCGGATAACCGCGATCATCGGCCCTTCAGGCTGCGGTAAATCGACCCTGCTCAGGTCTCTGAACAGGATGAATGACCTGATCCTGAGTTCCAGGGTTCAGGGCCGGGCTTTGTTTCACGGCATAGATATCTATCACAGGGACACGGATGTCATAGAATTACGGAGGAGAGTCGGGATGGTTTTCCAGAAGCCCAATCCTTTCCCCAGTTCGGTGTATGAGAACGTTGCCTACGGCCCAAAAATCCGGGGAGTCAGGAAGAAGAGCGACCTCGACGAGATTGTCGAAAAAGCCCTTAAAAGGGCTTTCCTGTGGGACGAGGTGAAAGACAAACTGAACGAATCCGGCTTGAGCCTTTCCGGCGGTCAGATGCAGCGGCTCTGTATCGCCCGGTCACTTGCGCAGGAGCCGGAAGTGCTTCTATTTGATGAACCGACATCTGCTCTGGACCCGATATCGACGGCAAACATAGAAAATCTGCTGCAGGAGCTCCAAAAAACTGTTACGATAATAATTGTGACTCACAACATGCAGCAGGCCGCGCGGATATCGAGATATACCGCATTCATGTATTTGGGGGAACTTGTTGAGTTCGGAGAGACAGATTCCATATTTGTCAACCCAGGTAACAAACTCACGGAAGAATACATTACAGGAAGGTTCGGATGAAGGCTATTTTTGATGAAGAATTGATCGCCCTGAAAGAGAGAGTTCTGAAGCTTGGCTTGATGGTCGAGACTGCGATCCGGGACTCTGTCAAAGCTCTTGTTGAACGGGACAGCGATCTCGCAAAAGAGGTCATTAAGCGGGATCATCTCGTGAATGCCCTCGACGTCAGCATCGACGAGGAGTGCGTCAGACTGATCGCCCTCAGACAGCCCATGGCGAGGGATTTGCGACTCATCACGACCGCCATGAAGATAACAACAGACCTCGAGCGGATGGGGGATCTTGCGGTCAATATCGCGGAAAGGGCACTGGAACTGAACGAAGAACCATTGCTGAAACCGTTCGTCAATATACCGAAGATGGCCGAGGCTGCCCAGTCGATGGTGAAAGACGCTCTTGATGCCTTTGTTGCCGGATGTTCTCGTCTTCCTTATGAAGTCATAAAAAAAGACGACGAGGTTGATGAACTCACTGTGAGAAATTTTGAAGAACTTCTGTCTCTCATGATTCAGGACCCGAAGATAATTCCCCTGGCCATCAAGAGGACTTACATAGCAAAATATCTCGAACGGATTGCAGACCATGCAACAAACATCGCCGAGATGATCATTTATATGTGCAAAGGCAAGATGATCAGGCATACGGAGATCACCGACGAGCCGTAAATTACTAAAAATTATTCCAAAATCACGCCTCTTCATCGGCCTGTCTCTTTCGTCATTCCCGCAGTCTCCCCGCTAGCAACTTGCGGGGACAGGCTCCAGCGGGAATCCATCAGTTCAAAGTCCCTGGATGCCCGATTAAAGTCCTCGGGCATGACAGACTTTTGTAAATACTATTTTGGGACTTCTGATAATATCCATTTTTCACCTTTCCTATCCTGCGCCATTGACTTCCATCCGTCATGCTGTAGAATGATTCTTAGAACACACAAAGGAGGCATTATTATGGCAAAGGCAATGAAGTCGAAACAGTTGAGTTTTGAGGCGGCTGACAAGGTCGGCTTGCTTTCAGACGTGACTCGGGCAATCGCTGCGGCGAAAATCAATGTCACGGCGATTTGCGCATACGGCATGGAGAGAAAAGCGAATTTTATGCTGATCACCGATGGTAATGCGAAGGCAAAGAAGGAGTTGACCAAGTTAGGCATTACTGCTCAAGAAGAAGATGTGGTTTCGGTCGAACTGTCGAACAAATCTGGAGAGATGCAGAAGGTTGCAAAAAAGATCGCTGAAGCAGGGATCAACATTCACTATTTGTACGCGACCGCGAGTTCTGGCAAAACGGCTACGGCGGTGTTTGCGACAAACGACAATAAAAAGACGATAAAGGTCATCAATGCAAAATAGCCACAGGCACGGAGACACAGAGAACGCCATGATATATACAATATAATGGCCAATAAGCTAAGGATACACAACCGTTATTCCCCGACTTGCTTGCCCGCCGTTGGCATGGAGGGATCGGGAAATCCAGTTCTTTTTCCCTTGGATACTCCGGTCAAGCCGGAGTATGACAAAGTGACGAATTATGTCGTCAAACTTAATGACCTTATTAGTAACAACATGAATAAATGCTTTACAAGTTACTCTTGTGTCTCTGTGTCTCAGTGGTTATGTTCCCTGTAGGGATGTCTGCCATGCCGAACAGTTGAAAGACCGGCGCTGTGACCGTTATTATAGAACTATGGAGCGCGCCGATAATCTGGAATCCCTGTCAGAAACAATGCCCTGCGTCCATCTTGAAAAAAGAGTCGTGGAACGGAGAAGCAAGGGATACCCTCTCGATAAGAGGCCGGATCTCATACTCTGGATCTGCCACTTCCCTTTACATTCGCCTTTCGGCATCCAGTGTTCGGTCATCGTCGCGGGCTCGGTCTGCCCTCACAACGGCCCATACTGTCAGAATTAACTCGCGCTATTCTTGATTTTTCGATGCGAAAAATAGCCACAAAGGCTCGTCGGAATACCATGCCTGCTCATGAGACTTTTCCCAGCGTCGGATTCAGGGAATGCGTAAAGATTCGGGAAAACTGTTTTCGCCGCCTTAATCATCATATTGCCGTAGCCCATCCTTCTTGCCGATGGCCGAACGTAAATAAGTGAAAGATAGCCATCCGGTTCAATGAACATGAACCCCCTTCTCCGGAATGAGAAACGAATAGTTTCTGAAGTCCTCAGTTCTGAGAAGTCGACGAACATGCTGTTACAATAGCCGATTTATGTTACGTCAGAATGATTTGAATATTAAATTTCCATTAACCAATTAGTTCCCGATTCCTATCGGACTTTTGCAATAGTTTTTCGGTTGGATAATGACACAAATTTTTCACAGCAATGACATAATCTCGTAACATAATTGTTTTAGACTGATGATAGGTTGACCAATGAATCGGGGGGAATGCAATGAAATGTATAGCGTGCGGAAGGGAAATGCTGAACAAAGAAACGTATTTTGAATGTTCTAACTTTATGCGTGACTATGAGGAAGCGATTGATAACCCACAGGCACTAATCGAAGAACAGAAGAGGTCAAATCCCGAATGCTTTCTTGAGCCGTCTCCCAGATTTATGTTTGTTTAGGATTCAGAGTAGGCTTTGAGTAATTCTACTATTCACTCGTCTTTTTTTGGGGAGTGGTTTTGTGTCTACCCCTTCTAAGACCGCCTCTCCCCTCTTTTCTTACTACTAAAGTTGAGAGGGATACTTCATTTCATATCAAAAAGAAGGTTATAACGAGAAAATAGATTAAAATGCTTAGTACGTCCTGTATGATCGTCGCAACGGGCCCGCTTCCCAAAGCTGGGTCCTTTCCTAATTTAAAGAGCAACCACGGGAATAGTAGCCCGATAAAACTTGCTATTGTACCGGCGGAAAAAAGAGCAATACCAACAGCAAAAGCCAGGCGGTAATCTCCAAAAAATATATAAACAACAGGAATAGCTATGCCTGCAAGTATTAGACCAATTAATGCTCCAGTTTTGAATTCTCCGAAAAACAACTGTTGAAATGACAACTCGCTGAGAGAAAGACCACGCACAGTAATCGCTTCTGTTTGAGTGCCAATTGCATCAGCAAGATATACAATCGCAGGGATAAAGAAAGCAACTGCAATTCTTGCTTGAAGAGTTGATTCAAAAGAGGACATTACGAGAGTTGCTATCATACTTCCAAGAAATCCCACTATAAGCCATGGCAAACGGTCTTTTGCCCGACGAACTGCTGAAGCATCATTGAGTGAATAGAGTTTAGCCTTATCAGATATGCCTGAGATACGGTGTAAATCCTCCAAATGTTCTTCCCGCAGAATCCTGATCAGACTTGTTGGCGGCACAACCCCTAAAAATTGTTTTTCGCTGTCAATAACAGGTATTGCTGGAAGGCCGTGATGAACTGCGAGTGCCGCAACTCGCTCTTGATCATCATTGAGAAAAGCAGCAGGTATATTTTTCCGCATCAACTCTGACATTTGCTCTTCAGGCTGTGCAGCGATGAGTTTTGCCATGGGAACTATTCCGAGTAATCGTTTGTATTCGTCCAATATATAGACTGCCGTTGCGGATTCATAATGATGCCCTCTGATTTCATCGAACACGGTCGAAACGGTATCATCAGCACCTGCTCTAGGAACCGCCTTGAGCAAATGATGAGAAGCTGTTTCAAGATGTTGAATATCAGTGTAGTTTTCGCGCACGCCCTTTTACAGCAACATGTTTTGCCTGAATCGCGAGACTCCTCAGATTAACATATATATCCTACGCTCCGCGTTAACCGACGGAACACTCCGCCCGTGACTATGGCAGCGCCGAATCTTTATCTCAGGACGATCTGTCTTCGCCCGTCATGTTCTGCTCCGACGATTCCTTCATAGCGCGCAGGCCTTCTTTCAAGATGAGGGCGAAAACGATCGTGAACCCGATGAGGACGCCGATCAGATTGATGAGTTTTAGCAGAGCCAAGGTGAAAAGAATAGCGGCGAGGGCAATGAACCTGAACATGCTGAGGAATATGACCTTCCCCGACGGCCGGGCCTCTTTGGCAAAATCCTTCAATCCCCACGCGAGCCCCCTGAGATTGACAAGACCGAGCAATCCGCCGAGCAGAATGCTCAGCGGCAGCATCTTCCATTCATAGATGGCCGACACCGCCGCGGCTATTGGGAGAATGATAAATCCCTGTTTATGGATTCTTTTTATTAGATTCATCGTTGGGATGCCGGGCCAGACTTATGAGGTCTCTGAACCCCGCGATAATGCCGAATATGGCAAAGATGAAGAGCAGCCACGGCGCGGTCTTGATGCCGAACCATCTCTCCATCAAGTAGTCGAGCCCGTATCCCATGAGGCCGCCGATCACTGTCGAGATCACGAGATTGAGGCCAACCGCGCTGGCCTTCCAGAGTTGTTTCAGAGTTGCCCTATCGAATACTGCCATGGTCTGCTTACTTTCGGTTCATCCGATTTCCAAGAAGGTCTCATACGCTGCCCGAACCGTTTTTGCTATGTCTATTCCCGTATGTGCCAGAGATAGAAAACCGGCCTCGAACTGCGATGGGGCTATGTACACACCTCTTTTGAGCATCCCCAAGAAGAATTTGGCAAATTTGGCGCTATCGGATTCTTTAGCCGTCTGATAATCCACAACTTCGATATCGGTAAAATAGGTGCAGAACATCGACCCTGCACGATAGAATTTCGTCTTCACGCCGGCTCTTTTCGCAGCATCGCGAAGCCCTGCTTCCAGCAGCGCTGCCTTCTGCTCAAGCTTTGAATATGTGTCCCTCTTCGATAGTATCTTCAGGGTCTCGATCCCTGCCGTCATGGCGAGAGGGTTGCCCGAAAGCGTCCCGGCTTGATAGACAGGCCCTTCAGGCGAGACCATGGACATGATCTCCTTCTTTCCTCCATAAGCGCCAACGGGCAGTCCGCCACCGATAACCTTGCCCAGGCAGGTCATATCCGGCGCTATGCCATAATATGCCTGCGCACCGCCGTATGCCACTCTGAACCCGGTCATGACCTCATCGAATATCAAAACGATGCCATGTGCCTTCGTGAGTTTCCTCAATGTCTCAAGAAATCCCGGTTTCGGGAGGACGCAGCCGATATTTCCTACAACGGGTTCAAGTATCACACATGCAAGAGATTTCCACTCGTTCCTAATGACTTTTTTTATAGCGGGGATATCATTAAAAGGCAGGGTGATCGTATTTTTTGCATAGGATTTGGGAACGCCGGGACTGTCGGGAACGCCGAATGTCGTGGCACCCGAACCGGCCTTTACAAGCAGTCCGTCGGCATGCCCGTGATAGCACCCTTCGAATTTGATGATCTTGTCTCTGCCCGTAAACCCACGGGCAACTCTGATTGCGCCCATGGTCGCTTCTGTTCCGGAATTAACCATCCGCACCTTATCCATTGACGGATAGGCTTTGAGCACAAGAGCTGCAAGCTCTATTTCGAGTGCGGTGGGTGCGCCATAGCTGGTGCCTTTTTCCGTGGCTTTCTTCAGGGCGGCCACAACCTTAGGATGGGCATGGCCGAGTATCAGGGGCCCCCAGGATAGAACGTAATCTATGTATTCGTTCCCGTCGACATCGTAAATCCTTGAGCCTTTCGCTCTGCTCATGAATACCGGATTCCCCCCGACCGCGCGGAAGGCTCGTACCGGACTGTTCACTCCACCGGGAATAAGTTCACAGGCTTTCCTATATAACTTTTGCGATTTTGCAAGACTCATGGATCAACCCCCTGCATTTTTTGGAAGAATACGCAATGTCTACTATAGCACATATGACAAATGATAGTAACCATTCCGAAGGGTTCATCAATTCACAAAATCTCTACCTCTTCCATACTGCAACAAGCTCAGACGACGGTGTCAGGTGAGCCTGTCGAACCTTGCCCCGCTTCACTCAAAAGATACCCAAATAATATCATTTTTCTCTATCAAAAAGAACGGCGCTTATGCTATAAAAGTAGACGTTGACCGAGCTAATCACTACAGCGATAGAATAGAAAAAATGTCATGCTCCGACTTGATCGGAGCATCCAGTTCCCTTCTGGATTCCCCGGTCAAGCCGGGGGATGACGACGACAGAGTCCGTATTATTTTTGAAAAGGTTATAAGAGTTGCGAGATGTTGAAATGAATTCGGCATGACAAAAATGAATTTAGGAACAAATAATGACGCGATAGGAGGATATATGAAAAGACTTGCGGCGGTCATGGCAATGGTGCTCCTCTTTGCATTCGTGGGATGCGCAAAGAAGGAAGATTCAAAAGGGGCCTATTTGGCAAAGGTCGGCAATACAAAAATCACGGAAGCTGATCTGGAACGGGAGATCAAGAATCTGCCCGAATTCGCTCAGAAACTCTTCGAGGGAAGCGCCGGAAAGGAAAAGTTTCTCGATGAGCTTGTAAAAAAGGAACTTCTTTATCAGGAAGCGGTGAAAAAAGGTCTCGACAAGGATCCCGAGTATCAGAAAAAACTGGATGACTTTAAGAAACTGACATTGATCGGTGTTCTGCTTGAGAAGGAGATAGAAACCAAAGCCAAAGTCACGGACCAGGACGTAAAGGACTATTATGATAAGCACAGAGACCAGCTTTCTCCGGTAAGCCAGATGCGGGCCAGCCATATCCTGGTGAAGACAGAAGGCGAGGCAAAGAATATCGTGGAGAGGCTAAAGAAGGGCGAGGACTTTGCGAAAATCGCCCAGAAAAGCTCCATCGATACCGGCTCGGCAAAGAACGGCGGAGACCTGGGATATTTCTCCCAGGGGCAGATGGTCCCCGAGTTTGAAGCTGCGGCTGCAAGACTGAAGGTCGGTGAGATCAGCGAACCGGTAAAGACGCGGTTCGGCCATCACATCATCAAGGTTACCGACAAGAAAATGGGCAAACCTCTGGAATTCGAAAAAATCAAGAACAATATATATCAGCGCGTAGTGGCCGAACGGCAGAAGGAATTTTTCGATACCTACATCGAAGATCTCAAAAAGAGCTATAAGGTTGAGATAAACAAAGAGGCGATAGCCAAACTTTCGGGAGAACCGTCCGGGAAAGAAGAGAGTCAGGAAAAAACCGAAGAACAGAAACCCGGAGAGAAACAGGAAGGCCAGGCGCCTGGGAAATAAGGATTAGCTTTTGGGGGCATGGAGCCCTTCGAGATTATTGATGTCTCCGGAGACGTCGGTCTTAAGGCTTTCGGCAAAACTGTCGAAGAGGCATTCGCTAACGCCGCTTCCGGCATGTACAGCCTGATCACAGATCCCAAAGCGGTCGAGGAAAAGAAGATTCTTGATGTTTCCGCCGCAGGCGATTCTCTTGACAGTCTTCTCGTTTCCTGGTTGAACGAGCTCATCTTTCACTTCGATGCCTACGGGTTTATCGGCGGGAAGATTGTGATTTCCGAATTGAATCTTGGGGCGGTAGAGCCTGCCGGCCCGTCGGATTATAAGATCAAAGCATCTCTGTCCGGCGAGGAGTTCGATGCAGAGAGGCATGAGAGCAGGCTGCTCATCAAGGCGGCGACATATCACAAGCTGAAAATAGAGAAAAAAGACGATATGTGGGAGATCGACGTCATTTTTGACATATAAGAATTTCTCCTGCTTGTCGTACTTTTTTTTGCTCTGCCTTTTTCTCTCATCGATTTTGTAATAGAATTTAGATATAGGTTCCAAATCCGGCGATAAGAAGTTGTCATTGCGAGTGAAACGAAGCAATCTCGTCTTCGCAATGAGATTGCCACGCACCATTAAGGTGCTCGCAATGACGTGTGTGTCAGACGCTTTAGCACCTATCGCTCGATTTGAACATACACATTTTTGGACACATCTAAATCTGTCTCCTTTCGAAGAGGCAAATATGGAGCTTGGAAAACTTAGAAGAATCGACGATACCAGGGTAGAAGTTCCTGTGGATTACAAACAGGGGATGAGGGTGAAAGGGATTATCTACGTGGATGAAACCCTTGAAAAGGAACTGGAGAGCCAGTCCATTGACCAGGTGGCTAACGTTGCAACGCTTCCCGGGATCGTCGAGGCCTCAATGGCAATGCCGGATATCCATACCGGATATGGATTCGCGATCGGAGGTGTAGCTGCCTTTGATCTGAAAAAAGGTATCGTCTCCCCCGGCGGTGTGGGATACGACATTAACTGCGGCGTCCGCCTTCTGAGAAGCAATCTAATAAAAGAAGATGTCCGCTCAAAACTGACGGAGCTTGTGAATGTGCTGTACAGGGAGATCCCCTCCGGCGTTGGCTCTAAAGGAAAAATCCGGCTCGGACCTGACGATGAGAAGAGGATTTTACTGAAGGGCGCGAGGTGGGCTGTGGAACAGGGATTCGGAGAAGCGGCAGATCTCTCGAAGATGGAATCCGGCGGCTGCATCGACGGCGCGGACCCTTCCCTCATAAGCAGCAAAGCTTACGAGCGCGGCAGAGCTCAGCAGGGAACGCTCGGCTCCGGCAATCATTTTCTGGAAGTGCAGTACGTTGATGAAATATACGACGAGGAGGCTGCGAACAGCCTCGGACTTTTCAGGAATCACATCACGGTGATGATCCACACGGGTTCACGCGGTTTCGGCCACCAGGTCTGCTCGGACTTTCTCGAAGTCATGGAGAGGGCGGCGGGCAAATACAGTATAGCGTTGCCCGACAAGGAACTTGCCTGTGCTCCGTTCGAAAGTCCTGAGGCGCAAGATTATCTTTCTGCTATGAGGGCGGCTGCAAATTATGCCTGGGCGAACAGGCAGTGTATCATGCACTGGGCGCGGGAAGCATTCATGAGACTTTTCGGCATGTCTCCAAGGGAACTCGGCATGGAGTTGATTTATGACGTCGCGCACAATGTCGCAAAGATCGAAGATCATGAGATAAACGGCAGAAAGACCAAACTCATCGTTCACAGAAAAGGCGCTACCCGCGCTTTTCCTCCGGGACATCCCGAACTTCCGGATGTCTATCGGCCCATCGGTCAGCCTGTTCTCATCCCGGGAGATATGGGCAGAGCTTCTTTCGTGCTTCTTGGGACTAAGAAAGCGATGGAAGAGACATTCGGGTCTACGTGTCATGGCGCCGGCAGGGTTATGTCCCGTCATCAGGCGATAAGAAAGGCGAGAGGTCGTGCAATATGGAGAGAAATGGAAGACAAGGGCATTATCGTAAGATCGGCTGGGCGTGAAACTCTCGCAGAAGAGATGTCGGAGGCATATAAGGACATCTCGAATGTCGTTGACGTGGTTCACCGGGCAGGGATCTCAAAAAAAGTCGCACGGCTCAGGCCGATCGGGGTGATAAAAGGATAAAGAGAGCGGGATTCCAGGGTTCAAGGATTCAAGGGTCCGAGAATAAGTTTTGTCCGTCTTCACTTGAATCCTCGAATCCTTGGCCCCTTGACGCTTTTCTTTCGGCTTATTATTTCAATATCAGATACTTTATTATCGCTCCCGCAAAAAGAATCAGACTCGCCGGCATCATAGCCTTGTACATTTTCCAGAGATCAGCCTTGAAATACTCTTTGGTCAGGATGAGACATATATGAACAGGTGACAGAAGAACACCGATGAAGCCCGATATAAAGGCAAACGATACGTCGGCCGGCGAGACGCTTCCCGTCAGGCTGATGAGCAGCGGAAATGTGCTGCCGACGAACCCGACGGTAATTCCGGTCAGTATTCCCGAAATGAAAGGGAGCAGAAAAAGAATTGGAGAAACGGGAATATTCTTCTCCATAAAAAATTGGCTGAGGTTTCTCACCGCTCCGGAACTTTCCATCGCTTCCTTAAAGAACATTACTCCGAGGATGAGGATGATGACATCATAGGAAAACCCGTGTTTAAACGCAGTGAAGATTTGCCCGGCTTTGTAACGGTAGAAGAAGAGGAGAAAGATTACCACGGCGATCAGGGAATAGTGGAGTTCCACACGGAAAAGGACTACGAGCAGAAGCACCGTCGCAATCGGTGCAAAACTCCAGAGGCCGCGCCTTGTCACCCTGGTCTCTCCAGTCACTGCTCCGCTCAGACCGTGCATGGCGAAGATAAACCCCGTGATCACGATGAGAAGCGCATATGCCAGATTCGCAGAGATGAGATCGTACAATTGAATTCCCGTGACAGCAGCGGCCAGCAGAATGCCGGGATAGAGAGGCAGAATACATTCCCAGGGATGTCTGAACCAGTAGTTGACAAAACCTTTTTCTTCAGGACTCATGCGCGTATCGTTTGTCGTCTCGGCAACCATCGGCGCCGAGAAATATGCGCCGCCTATGGAAGGTATGAGACCGATGAGAAGGGGCATAGAGATGGTCACGATTTTGCGGTTTCTGAAAAGGGCCTTGACCGTATTCATCATCTGGGTGAGAACGGCATGTTCCCTGAGAATCATTTCAAAAATCCTGATGAAAGACAACGCAAGGATAAGCTTGATCGTCACTTCGTCGAGCAGCGTTTTTTTGCAGGTTTCCCATATTCTCAACACCGGCATCTGATATAGGACGATAAGAACCGACGCCGCGACAAGCAT
>JBFLXP010000046.1:0-12958 GCA_040757315.1 Nitrospirota bacterium | reverse complement strand
TATCGGGGCCGAGAATGAGCGATGATGCCGCATCTGCTCTTCTTCATCATTCGTTTACGAATAATCTGGGTTAGGCGGGAATCCCCATCATCTTACAACCTCTTTTGTGATGATCCAAGTCTCTTTACTCCTGAATCTGCAAGCTTAATAAAGCGCATTGCCGTTTCGGGCCCTTTAGCCTCTTCCGCGTGTTTAAAAAAAACAAAAACCCTTTCCCATTTTTGCGAAACGATTCTTTCAAGCCACTTTGACAGATCGGCATCCGCATAATCGGAACGGCGCAGGCGCAGGTATCCCCACGGCGCCATACTGATGATTTCCTTTGCCGGATTCTCATCGGTATCCGAAATGCACAGGCTGAATCGCCTTTCACGAAGAAGGTCCAGAATTTCGACATCGAGCCAGGACGGGCTGCGAAACTCGAATGCGCAGGACATGCCGCCCGGAACCAGAGCGAGAAAATCTTTCAGAACCGGGCGGTCGGCATGAAAACTCCCGGGAAACTGAAAAAGGACAGGTCCCAGTTTTCTGCCGAGAACTGACAGGTTCCCGAAAAAATATTCGGTCTCATTCCCCACGTTTCTCAGCCGCTTCAGATGCGTGATGACCTGAGGCGCCTTGAGCGCAAAAACAAAATCGTCCGGCACTTGTTCAGCCCAGGACGAGAGGACGCTCTCCTTCGGCATGTGATAAAAGGTGTTATTGATCTCTACCGAGTTGAATCGTTCCGAATAGAAGAGGAGCATTTCCTTCGGCGAGATCTTTTCGGGATAAAATTTCCCTTTCCATTCCTTGTAGCCAAAGCCGCTTGTGCCGACATAGATTTTCATATCTTGCTTTCCTGCATCACGGACGGCCGCCGACATTTTAGCGCTGACGTTGAAAACATGTTCTCAATTTGAAGGACTATTTGTTGACACTATACGTACGATCCATCTCCCCATCATAAGCCCGCCATACCCAACAAGACGGCGTAACTGCGTTTTATATCAATATTCCGAATTACTTTAAAGCCGGCATTCAGGGCGATGGAGACCGTTTTTTCAAAATCCTTCCTCGACACATGTCCCTTCGGTTCGACCACCAACAACTTTCCGGGCTCGTTCATCGTGCAGTGTATTTCGGAAAATAAACGTTCTTTATCCGGAACTTCATGAACTAAGGCAAACGCCAGGACGAAATCGATCTTTCCGGAGAGGTCGTCCACATTAAGAGAGTCATTAGGGCATGTGCGCGGCTCGATCCTGCCGGACAACCCCGCCTTTTCGGCTCTCTTTATGAGACCTCTAATCATTTTTTCCTGCAAATCTATACACACGACTCTGCCCCTCTCGCCGACCATCCCGGCTATCGGCAACGAAAAAAATCCCATTCCGCATCCGACGTCGATGACGCTCATGCCTTCCTTTATGTACGGCTTCAAAATCTCCTCAGGGTCCTGCAGGAAACGTCTCAGCGGACTCGCCAGCAAATAACCCAGCCACCAGGGACAGACTCTGTCATGCAATCCCATTTATTTTCCTTATTCTATCCTATAATTGATTAGGGAGATTTTTAGAGGTAAAAGGCAATAAGAATCACAGGAACAAATAGTCGCTTCACAGTTAGTCTCCTGTCATGGACAGCATATCGAATCTCTGATCATTCCATATGCATCTTGCAGACAGCGCGGGCAGTCGAATCGATCTCATACGAGACGTCTTCAGAGAGGTATCCTTTCTCCCTGCATTGCCGGATCGCCTCATTCATGGAATAAATGAATTCATCCTCGAGTGTCGCAACTTCACCCATCCCATCACAACCCTTTTGCCTTTTTTTCGCGATTAAGTAAAGTTCCGCGTATTCCTGAACCCTTTCGATCAAGAGTGCAAGCTGTGGATCGTTCTGTGCGAACCTTTGAATGGCTTCAACAACGCTCATAAGTGCCTGCTATGACTTCTCTAACCGCAACATGAACTCTGCGTCATTCCTGAAATAATAAAGCCTTGAATATCTGAGTAGTCCAAGGTCGCGTCTGAAAGCAGCCTATCGGCCTCTTTCTCAAGAAAGACCTTAATTTCTCCTTTTGTGATTATCGTATCGCCTGCTTCCGCATCTTTAGCTATGTCCATAGCCAGAGAAGGCCCTCAGCCGCCGCCCGCGGCAAATATCCTTATGCCGTGCGCATTGTTTCCGTTAAGGAATTCCCTGAATTTTTCTATCGCGTTGTCAGTCAATGTCAACATAACATCCTCCTTTGCAGTTGCTATATTTCAGTTCACTTCAGACTTATCCAGTTGTTTCAGATATGTGTTGAAATATCCAAGTGTTTCTTTCGCGACATCCTCATGCATCTTAGTGATAGCAAATCCGGCGTGGACTATCACATAATCTCCTATATTGACGGGTTCGTCAAGAACAAGCAGACTTATATCGCGCCGAGCGCCGTAAACATCCACTGTAGCATTCGAACCTTCCAATCTGATGATTTTCGATGGAATTCCAAGACACATTTCACTCCTCCTTTTCTATTAAGCGATCAAATTCACATAACTCCCCCTATCCCCCTCTTAGCTTAAGAGGGGTTGGGGGGCGTTACTTTGATCAATGTCGTCATGTTTCTGAAGCTATCAGTACCTCTGTCGCCCAGGTTTCAGGGTTCGGGATCACCTTTCTAAAGATAGTTTCTTATTCTCAAATGATTTCAAAAATGTATGCCAGTGCATAATAGATGCCTACTACTACGAAAATAATGCCCGTTGCCTTCTTTGTATAAAACTCGACTTTCGTAATCCTGCAGTATAGATCGTTGATGTACCCTGCACCCGCTGCAACGAGGAAAGCAAAGAGGAGGACCGGCAGCGCGGTTCCAATACCGTAAATCAGGGGCAACCCGATCCCTGACTGAGCTTTTACCGCTATTGGAATCAGCCCACCGAAGAATAGTGCAGCGGAAACAGGACAGAATGCAAGGGCGAACAGGATGCCCAAAGGCAAGGAACCTAACGCTCCTTTGTCAATGAGCTTTTTTGCCGCATCTTCGGAAATGGACGGCAGAGACAAAGGGACTCGCAGTAAATCCAGCAGAACCATTCCGACGATAATCAGTACGATACCCAATATTTTGTTGATATACCTCTGGAGGAAATCCGACAGGATCGGGATATCGACCAGTGCTTTTACGATAAGGACACCGATAACGATATACGTCAGACTGCGCCCGAGGGTATAAAGTATTCCGGACAGGAAGACGACATTTCTTTGTGTAATCCGACGGGAAATAAACGACACGGCGGCGATATTCGTAGCCAGAGGACAGGGGCTGACCGATGTCAATATGCCGAGCCACACGGCTGAAACAAGGAGAAGAACTTCCATCTATCGGGCTTCCCTCAAGAAACCTTCTACTTCATTCTTCACATACTGGAAGAATTCTTCTTTGTCCCTCACAAGCTTCCATACATCAGTCAGGTTTTTCCATTTCTTCTCCTTGCCGTCTATAACCAGAGATATGACGAGGGATTTGCTGAAAAGCTCATAGTCTTGAACAAAGTGCCGGTTTTCCGGTTCTTCCACGTTCACCGGATTGAATTCCAGCAGTCCTATCCGGAGTTCTTCTCCGAAATATGCGTGAACGGCGTCACGGGAGTATTGTTCGATGGTTCGGCATGTGACGCATCTGAATTTCCCGTGAAAGTAATACGCAACTACTTTCGATTCGCTGGGGCGACCTTCGACTTGCACACGCCCGACTTCGCTTCTTGTTTTTGAGGCACTCGCCTGAAATGCCTTGTTGTCACCGGATCTCTGTCCCTCCTGCATGTTCTCCGGCTGCGCTTCCATAAATGGAGTTGCCCCTTTATTATCTCCCTGTACAAACTCTTTATATCCCAGAACAGCAATGCTGAAAAGGACAAAGACCATGAGAAGACGGGCGACAATTTTTTTTGTGGTCACCATCCCACCCCCTTATTCATAGCGGCTCAGTCCCTTTAATCGTGCAATACTCGGCAGGAAAACATTTCCTCCGGAAATATAGGGCGACGTTCACCAGGCCGATGAGAACAGGCACTTCCACAAGGGGGCCTATTACCGTTGCAAAGGCTGCGCCGGAATTGATCCCAAATACCGCCACTGCGACGGCGATGGCAAGTTCAAAATCATTCGATGCGGCAGTGAAACTCAGCGTGGCGGATTTCGGATAGTCTGCGCCAATCTTCTTTGCAATGTAGAAGGTGACAAGGAACATGAAGACGAAATAAATGAACATCGGAACAGCAACTCTCACTACATCCAGAGGGAGTTTAATGATGTACTCCCCTTTCAGGGAGAACATAACGATAATCGTGAAGAGGAGAGCGATCAGCGTGATCGGACTTATTTTGGGTATGAATTTTTCGTGATACCACTGCTTTCCTTTCGCCTTAACAAGGGTAAACCTTGTTATGATCCCTCCAATGAACGGTATGCCGAGATATATGAAGACACTTTTCGCTATTTCGCCTATAGTGACATGCACTACTGCTCCGTGCAGACCGAGCAGGGGAGGAAGTTTTGTGACAAAAATCCAGGCATAAATCGAATAGGTGAGGACCTGGAACAGGGCATTAAACGCAACGAGGCCGGCAACATAATCGGGGTCGCCGCAGGCGAGGTCGTTCCATACGAGCACCATCGCGATGCAGCGGGCCAACCCGACAAGGATTACGCCGACCATATAGTCGGGGTAATTATAGAGAAAGACAATCGCCAGAACGAACATGACAGCAGGGCCTACGAGCCAGTTCTGAATGAGGCTTACAGCGAGAATCCTACGGTTGCTGAAGACTTTCGGCAACTCTTCGTAACGTACTTTGGCAAGCGGCGGGTACATCATCAGGATTAGCCCGACAGCTATCGGGATGTTCGTTGTTCCGACCTGAAAGATATTCCAGAAATCTGTGATGCCGGGATAAAGATATCCTGAAACGACCCCAATGGCCATTGCCATGAATATCCACAGAGTGAGAAAGCGGTCAAGAAACGAAAGCCGCTTCACTACGTCAGCCATTTCTGACCTCCTCAATAAAGTCCTTCACTCTTTGCTCTATCTCATCCCGGACTGCCCTGAATTCCTTCAAGATTTCATCCTCTGTTCCGACAGCCTTAACAGGGTCTTTGAGCGACCAATGGAGGCGCTTGATTTCCGGCGGCGTCCACGGGCAGGATTCCGCTGCGTTGTCGCAGAGAGTGATGACTACGTCCATTTTTTTGAGCAGTTCCTCATCTATCGCCTTCGACTTGTGATGAGAGATGTCGATCCCAATCTCTTTCATTATTTTTACGGCGCGTTCGTTAAGTCCGGCGGGGTTGATGCCCGCGCTGTGTGCTTCGATAATTCCTTTCCCAAATTCACGAGCGAATCCCTCTGCCATCTGCGAGCGGCAGGAATTCCCTGTGCACAAGAACATAATTTTTTTCATCTCTACCCCGCCTTCCTCGGACAGCAGGCGTTTCCGTCGTTAACAGACACGACCTTCGCCTTCCGGTTCTTACTTTCCAAGAAATTTAAGAGCTTCCTGCCGTCCTCCGCAACGGCTTCGGAGGAAATCCTCTCCAGTGCGGACAACAGCAGAAACCGCCTGAACATGTCCGAATCGTCAAGCTTGTAATGGACCCATTTACCCTGCTTTCTGTCTCTAATAAGACCGGCGTCTTTCAGGACAGCAAGATGAAAGGACACTTTCGGCTGTATCATATCCAGAGCGGCCACAATGTCGCAAACGCAGAGTTCTCCGTGCTCAAGGAGTTTCAGGATCCTCAGCCTTGTTTCCTCGGACAGGGCTTTAAAGACATTCAAGAGGTCTTGCATATCACACCTCGGATTTTATCAATTCTTTCACCTTTTCGAGGCTCGGCAGCGGCTTTCCCTTATGTTTCAGTTTGCCGTTTACCATGAGCCCAGGTGTAGACATTGTATATTTCATGATCTCAAACATGTCGGTGACTTCCTCAACCTTGGCTTCGATGCCGAGTTCTTTGACCGCCTTTTTCACGGTTTCTTCCAGCATGCGGCAGTTCGGGCAGCCCGGCCCCAACACTTTGATTTCCATGCACTTCACCTCCTATAGAATTGTATTAAACAAATAGCCGACGGCTATTATCGTTGCGGTCATTATTCCGGCGAACACGCCAAGGAGAGGTATCTTCAAGACTTTCCTCAGGATTATCATTTCCGGAAACGACAACGCAGTGACAGCCATCATAAAGGCCAATACCGTCCCCATGCTCAAGCCTTTTTCCATCAGGGCATAGACTATGGGAATGACGCCTGCAGCATTTGCGTAAAGAGGAACTCCGAGCAAAACTGCTATCGGAACAGCAATGGGATTCCCGGGTCCGGCATAACGGACAAGAAAGTCTTCAGGCACATATCCATGTATGAATCCTCCGATGCTGATGGCTATTAGAACGAATAACCATACCCTTTTTAGAATATCTTTAGTATTCTCTCTTGCATAGAGAAGCCTTTCTTTAAAGCTTTGCCTAATCAGTTCATATTCCCGTCCGCTGTGGAATTGATAAACATATTCCTCTACCCACTTTTCAAGCTTCAGTTTCCCGATAACTAAACCTCCGAAAATTGCAACAAGGAGGCCGGTTCCGGAATAAATCGCAGCTATCTTCCAGCCAAAGAGCCCGAAAAGTAAAACGACCGCGACCTCATTTACCATCGGCGATGAAATAAGAAACGAAAAAGTAACGCCGAGCGGCACGCCGGCCTCGACAAAACCGATGAACAATGGAACAGCGGAGCAAGAACAGAATGGAGTTACAATACCCAGCAGTGCCGCCAGAATGTTTCCTATAAACTCTTTTTTATGTGATAAAATTCGCTTTGTTTTCTCCGGCGGGAAATAGCTTCTGATTATCGATACAGCGAATATGATGACCGAAAGCAGGAGGAATATCTTAATTGTATCGTATATAAAGAATTCTACGGCATCAGCGAGACGGGTTCCGCGCTCTAAGTGCAGCAGACTATAAGTCATATAATAAGACAAAGGCTTCAGCATTTTTTCTACTATATAAACTTCGATTTATGAATGTCAAGAGAAACAGATAGAAAGAGAGTGAAGGAGCGTCTGTCCGGAATAAACGGAGGAGAAAGCGATACTATCCTTAAGCGGTTGCGAGCCAAGAAAGGGAGGTCGGCACGAAAAGCCTTTCGCAGCGATACCTTATGGCATCGGAAGCCACATCGAAAATATGAAATCAGGATGACACTTTCAGCGAAGTCCTGTTTCCCCGACGCCATGCCCTGATCAAATCTCATCGCCTTGAAAGGCTTTGAGGGACGACCTCCCTTTTATGCAACGATAGGGTTAAGGGTTATGGGTCGATTTCTGAAACCGGATCACAGGCAGTCTCGACAAAGCCGGAAACGAAGCGGAAGCCAAAATATAAGTGAGATAGTGAGTAGTCAGGGAGCCGTTGATAGTCCCTTTCCGAGGCTTTTCCTATTCCTTTTCCACTTCCATGGAAAACTGGCCCGGAGGAGTTGCAGGATCGGAGATTATGTTGACACGAACTCTGAATTCCTTTTCCATCGTCACGAGTTCCTCACGTTTTGTATTGATGAGATGGTTGGCGCCTGAAACGGGCAGGCGGCAGGTGATTCCCTTCAAGCGTCCTTTCGAGACCCTCATGTGAATATCGCGAAACGCCGCAAGAGCGACCATCTCGTCCGTCTTGATGACGCCCGATCCTTCGCACGTCCCGCACTTTCTGTATCCGGCCTCAAAATAAGCGGTTCTCATCCTCTCCCGCGTCATCTCCAGAAGCCCGAACCTGGATATCCCGGTTATGTCCGTGTGGGCCTTATCGGCTCTCAGCGCGCTCTTCAGTCGTTCTTCAACCTCTCTCCGGTTTTTCGCCGATTCCATGTCGATGAAATCGACGACGACAAGACCTCCGATATCCCTCAGCCTGAGCTGCCGAGCGATCTCATCGGCGGCCTCGATGTTTGTTTTCAGTGCCGTCTGCTCCACATTCTTCTCTTTCCGGCTTCTGCCGGAATTCACGTCAATCGCCGTGAGCGCCTCGGTTCGGTCAAATACGAGATATCCCCTCGATGGCAGGCGAACGTTTCGGTCGTTGATCTTTGCTACTTGATCTTCGACATTGTGCAGGTCGAAAATGGGTCTCTTTTCTTTGTAGTACTTAATATTAATCTTACGCCAGGGAAGCGTTCGCCTCAGGAACGTTTTTATGTTCCTTAGCGCCTCCTGGTCGTCGACGAGAACTTCATCGACCTCAGAGGCAAGGTAATCCCTCACCGTTCTAACTGCAATGTCCTGTTCCCTGTAAATGAGTGCGGGTGCTTTGACGACTTTTGCTTCCCGCTGTATCTTGTCCCAGAGTTTTGTCAGATACTTTAGATCGTTGGCTAAATCTTCGGCCGTTTTGCCGGTCACGGCCGTCCTCAAAATGAATCCCATTTTCGGCGGAAGTTTGAGAGTGCCGAAGATATCCTTCAGCCGTTCCCTTTCCTCCTCGTCCTCTATTTTCCGCGATATCCCCACCCTTCCCTGACCGGGCATCATCACAATAAACCGGCCGGGGAGAGATATGTACGTTGTAAGGCTGGCGCCCTTTGTATCCCTTTCGTCCCTTTCGACCTGCACCATCAGTTCCTGTCCCTTCGAAAAAATATCCTGCATCCCTTTCTTCTCTTCTCTGCTTCCCGGCCCGAAGTATTCGGGCATTATCTCGCTCTTGGGAAGGAACCCGTGCTTTTTTTGGCCGAAGTCTACGAAAACCGCCTGCAGAGATGGCTCTACGCTCGTGATGAACCCCTTGTAAATGTTGCCCCTGAGCAGTTCCCTTGTCGACACCTGAGCATAGAAATCCACAAGACGCTCTCCCTGAACGATGGCGACCCTTTTTTCTTCAGGATATCTTGCGTTTATCAGGATTTTCTTCTTCATCGCTAAGAAGTGATTATAACAGAAAATTCCTCATTTAGTGTCTGTTTATGAATATCGTAAAAGCCGGAATGACTGTCATTGACCGAAAGAGAAAATCAACAAGAGCAGACGCAGTATCGGAGCGGCTTCATCCCGATTCTTATCGGGATACCTCGGAGGGCCCGATTCCTATCGGGACCGAGAATGAGCGATGGTACTGCGTCTGCTCTTGTTCTTCATGCATGGTGAATAATGTTAATCGATATCCGTAAACCGGACCAGCGTCCCTTTTTTGGCCGTTCCATATCTGAAGACGGTTATACCCTTACAGCCTCTTTCATATGCGAGGAGGAATGCCCGCGCAACATCTTCTTTTTTTGCCCGGTGCGGCATATTGATCGTCTTCGAGACAGCGTTGTCGGTGAATTCCTGAAAAGCCGCCTGCATTTCGATATGATCTTCGGGAGAGATCTCGTGCGCCGTTCTGAAAAGCCGCCTTATCGAACCCGGCACCGCGCGGATCCCGCGCAATGAGCCCTTCGCGATAACCTGTTTCCTCAATTCCTCGGAATAGAAACCTTCCAGCCGGGCAATTTCGAAAAAATATTTGTTCACCTCGTACAACTCGGTGTCAAGAATGAGTCTCTTATATGCGAGTGCGAAAAGCGGCTCGATGCCGCTCGAACAGTCTGCTATTGTCGCGAGCGTGCCGGTGGGCGCAATAGTCGTGGTGGTAGCATTCCTGACTCTCGGCATATCGGGAGCGTCATATACCGAACCTTCAAAGTTGGGGAAAACACCTCTCTTTTCCGCCAGCGCCACGGAGGCTTTGCGTGAAGCGTCCCTTACAAACTTCATCAGTTTGCGGGCGAGGTCACAGGCCTTCTTGCTGTTATAAGGTATGCCGAGAAGTATGAGCAGATCGGCCCACCCCATGACGCCCAGCCCTATCTTTCTATTTCCCTTATGCATCTCCTCTATCGCCGGAAGAGGATACCTGTTGACGTCGATCACATTATCAAGAAACCTGACGGCCGTTGCTATATCCCGATCAAGTCCGTCCCATTCTATCTGAGCCGGGCCGGCTTTGAATCTTGTGCCCTTCACATATTTCGAAACGTTTATCGATCCAAGGACGCACGCCTCGTAAGGGAGAAGAGGCTGTTCGCCGCATGGATTCGTTGATTCCATAGTTCCGACATGAGGCGTGGGATTCGCTGCGTTTATCCTGTCGATAAAGACAATTCCGGGATCACCCGTCATCCATGCGCTCGCTACGATCTCATCGAAGACTTCCCGTGCCTTCAATCTCCTGACGACCGACCCGCTCCTCGGGTTGACAAGATTGTATTCGCCGTCGTTCTTGAATGCGCGCATAAATTCGTCGGTTACCGACACAGAGATGTTGAAATTCGAGAGTTCGCCTTCTTCTCTTTTAATTCTGGCAAACTCCAGAATATCAGGGTGGTCGATGCGCAGAATCCCCATGTTCGCCCCGCGTCTTGCGCCTCCCTGTTTGATGACGTCCGTTGCGGTGTTGTAAATCTTCATGAACGAGACGGGACCGCTCGCCACTCCGCCGGTCGAACGGACGACGTCGGCCTTCGGCCTGAGTCTCGAGAAGGAAAAACCGGTTCCTCCGCCGCTCTGGAGGATAAGGGCCGCGTGTTTCAGCGAGTCGAAGATCCCTTTCATGGAATCGTCTACCGGAAGGACAAAACATGCCGCGAGTTGTCCGAGATCCTTTCCTGCGTTCATCAGGGTCGGCGAATTAGGGAGGAATCTGAGGTTCGCCATTAACTCGTAGAACTTCTCCTCCTTCCCTGATGGACTGCCGTCGTACAGACTTTCAGCGGACGCAATAATGCGGGCGACGCGCCGGAACATTCCGTCCGGCGTCTCCACCACCATCCCCTCCTCGTCCTTCAGAAGGTATCTGCGCTCCAGCACTTTCAACGCGTTTTCGCTCAATTCCATGAGCAAAGTATAGCAAAAAAAGGAGTGAATGACAGTGGATTGTCGGGCAGAAGAAGAGAGGCTCACCAGACACGGAGAAAACTCAAAGATTGAAAGCGGTTTTACTAAGACGGCTACAAGTAAATGAAATTGACGTCATTCCCGCTTGTCGGGAATCTTTCTTAAAACTCGGAAAGATTGCGGACAAGCCGCAATGACAAAGAAGGTTGAGAACGTCGCCTTACTAACATATACAGACCTTTTCTGTGTCTCCGTGACTCTATGGTCGATTTTCATTCTTATCTACTGTTTCTTCCGCGCTGCCAGTTTATTCAGCGCGTTGACATACGCCTTTGCGGAGGCGACTATAATGTCGGTATCGGCTCCCTGCCCGCGCACGGATCTTCCATCTTCCTCAAGAGAAACCATCACTTCTCCGAGTGCGTCCGTCCCGCCCGTAATTCCCTTCACTTCATACTTCAGGAGACTGCTCTTCGTCTCCGTTATCGCGGCTATTGCCTTATAGGTCGCATCAACGGGGCCGTCGCCGCTTTCCATCCTGTGGACGATCTTATCCCCGACTTTCAGTTTGACCATTGCTGTGGGTTTCTGATCCATGCCGCTAATCACATGCAAATCCGCCAGGCTGTAAACTTCGGGCACCTGCATAACTCCTGCCGAGACCAGAGCCTCTATGTCCTCGTCAAAGATATCCTTCTTCTGATCGGCCAGACGCTTGAACCGCTCAAAGGCCCGGTTGAGATCTTCATCCGGGAGGACATATCCGAGTTCCTTCAGTTTTGTCTTGAAGGCATGACGGCCGGAATGCTTCCCGAGAACGAGCTTAGCCGAATAAAGTCCGATACTTTCCGGCGTGATAATCTCATAAGTCGATTTTTCCTTCAGGAGCCCGTCCTGATGGATGCCGGATTCATGGGCGAAAGCATTGGCTCCAACGATCGCCTTGTTGGGCTGCACGGACATACCGGTTATCTTTGTCACCAGCCTGCTGCTCCGCATGATCTCCTCCGTCCGGACTTTGGTATCCGCATCGAAAAGATCGCGACGGGTGCGGAGAGCCATGACAACTTCTTCCAGGGAACAGTTTCCCGCACGCTCGCCGATGCCGTTAATCGTGCATTCGATCTGTCCCGCGCCATTGAGCACGGCAGCGAGAGAGTTTGCCGTGGCGAGTCCCAGGTCATTGTGACAATGCACGGAGATGACGGTTCTGTCGATGTTGTTCACTTTCTCGCAAATGGTCCTGATCATGGCGCCAAATTCCGCGGGAATGCTGTAACCGACCGTATCGGGTATATTCACGGTCGAAGCGCCGGCCTCCACCGCAGCTTCAACAACTTCGCAAAGATAGACGATATCCGTGCGCGTTGCATCCATAGGAGAAAATTCAACATCGTCGACAAGGCTTCGAGCGAGCTTCACCATCTCCACAGACCGTTTCAATGCTTCTTCCCTGCTCACCCGGAACTGGTATTTTAGATGGATATCGGACGTCGAATGGAAGGTGTGTATCCTTTTTTTCGGAGCGTCCTTCACCGCCTCATAGGCAGATCTGATATCCTCCTCTTTCGCACGCGCGAGGCTGCAGACGATGGGACCCTCAACCTCATTTCCTATAGTCTTTATCGCTTCAAAGTCGCCGGGCGAACTATAGGCGAACCCCGCTTCGATTACATCCACACCGAGCTTGGCGAGCTGCGTAGCCACAGTCAGCTTTTCCCTGATATTCATGGATGCCCCCGGCGATTGTTCACCGTCACGAAGGGTTGTGTCAAATATCCGAATTCTTCTCATTATGGTTCACCTGCCTTCTGCAGTCCTTTTCTTCTCCTCAAGAAGAGAATGATGTTCTCAATTATACCGGTCACCAGGTATATCATTGCAAACACAAAAAGCGCAATCTCCGGATGCATGATAATTACTGCGATAGTCACGGCGATTGCGACGAGGATCCAGAAGGGCTTCCTCTTGCTGAAGTCAAGTTCCTTGGCGCCATGAAACCGCAGGGTGCTTACCATGAGCGCGGCAAGTGAGAAAGTAAAAAATAAAATCAA
>JBFLXP010000045.1:0-13021 GCA_040757315.1 Nitrospirota bacterium | reverse complement strand
GAGCAGAGACAGGATACGGACCGTCATAATAGTCAATTATGACACAAAGATTCCCGCTATAACAATGTGATAGAATCTCATATGGAATTCGTTGACGTCGTATTTCCTTTGAATCTCGGACCCCTCACCTATCGCTGTCCCGATTCGTTTGCCGAAACAATCAGGCCCGGCATGATCGTCAGCGCTCCCCTTGTAAACAGGACAGTGCGGGGGATCGTGAAAGGGGGAGCGAGGGCCGGGGCGGATGTCAAGGAGATCATCGAAATCCATGGCGAAAGACCCGTGTTAAGCACCGCGATGCTCGGCCTCCTCGAATGGATGTCCGGATACTATCTTGCCGCAGAAGGGCTTGTCTTAAAAACCATGCTTCCGAAGGAGGTATTTACCGGGATCAAAAAAAGGAAGGTTGAGCCGTCCCATGCCGAGATGGCCGCGGGCACGGACATCTCCTTCACCGCTTGCGACGACAGCATCTTTGAAGACTTGATCGGCTCGACCGGACGAAAGATATTCAGAACTTTTCTCTTTCGCGCGCCTTCAACAACATATGAGTATTCCCTGCTCGTCAGAGTGCTGGAGCAAACCCGGAACGCCCTGGTGCTCGTCCCGGAACTGTCTGTGATCCGGTTTCTCTACCGTTATTTGTATGCGCGATTCGGCGAACGGGTCTGCCTTTTTCACGGTGACCTGAGTAAAGGCGAAAGATTAATGGCAATAGACCGGTTTCTTTCCGGACGCTCGGACATTGTCCTCGGCACGCGGTCGGCAGTCTTTGCCCCGTTGAAGGAAGTGTCGCTGATCGCCGTGTTGCACGAACATAATTCGTCATACAAGCAGGAAAAGACTCCGTACTATAACGGAAGGGACGTTGCCGTCATGAGAGGATACATCGAGAAGGCTCCGGTGCTTCTTTCATCGATTTGTCCCTCGATCGAGTCGATTTATAATTGCAAAAAAGGCAAATACGTCCTGATCGAATCGCCCGCTGCCTGGAAAAAGGCAAGGCCGAAGATCATCGACATGAGATACGAGAAAACCGTCAGACCATACCTGTCCCGAAAAATCGTGGATGCGGCGGCGAAGTATCTTCGCGCAGGCAAGAAGACCATGTTTGTGCTGAACAGGAGGGGCTATTCAACTCTTCTTCAGTGCGACGAATGTCTTCATATCGCAGAATGTCCCACATGCAAAATTCCCCTGATTTTTCACAAGAGAGACAGGGCGATGAAATGCCATTACTGCGGCCACAGAGTCTTTCCCGTCCCTGAACGCTGCGGCGGGTGCGGAGGACACAACGTCAGACTGCTGGGTGCGGGAACGGAAAAAATTCAGGAGGACATCGAGGAACTGACCGGCGCTAAAACGGTGAGAGTAGACCGCGACAGCGCTGCAAAAGAATCGGAACTTGGAGCTTTGCTTGGCGACGCCTTGACCGACGACAGTAGGATAATCATCGGAACAAAATTATTGACGAAGAGATGGACGGCTTCCGGATACTTTTCAATGGCAGGGATGCTTAATCCCGACCTGCACCTGAACATCCCGGATTTCAGATCGGCCGAGAGAGCATATCAGGAGATCATCTTAGCATCGGACAGAGTTGAACCGGACGGAGAGATTCTTATCCAGACAAGAATGCCTCAGCACCACGTCTACAGTAGTCTAAGAAACTATGATTTCAACTCATTTGTGAGGGAGGAACTCTCGACACGAAAAACGCTGAATTACCCTCCCTATTCCCGGCTGATTCTGATCGAATGCATAAGCAGAAGCAACGCCTCCCGCGAGTTTGAAGAGACCGCCCGCAATGTCTCCGGAGACATAGAACTCCTCGGACCTCACCTAACCAGAGACCGGCGTGGCAGATCAGTGTCCCGTCTGCTTCTGAAGTCCTCCAATCGCACTGCGCTTCACGCCGCTGCGCTGGTCTTTCTAAATTCATTCAAAAACTCAAAAGGCTTGAAAATAAGGATAGACGTCGATCCGTTAACGATATAGCGCCAGCGGTCAACGGACAGGCATGTATCCTCCCGGCACCCCCTTCTTGGAGAGAACGATCTGCCAGACCTGCAGGCACCGCGACCTGAAAGTCCCGGCGCAGCTCAAAAGATAATATTTCCACATGCGGTAGAAGCGGTCGTCGTAGAGCTTCCGGAGCGAATCCCAGTGCAGGTCAAAATTGGAGAACCAGGACATGAGTGTAGGGTCGTAATAGGAGCCGAAATTGTGCCAGTCCTCGATCACAAAAAGCTTTTCCATCGAGTCGCTGATCTGCTTCATGGAGGGAATCAGCGAATTAGGGAAGATATACTTGCCGAACCACGGATCGATAGTCACGTTTGAGTAACTGTCTCCAATGGTATGCAGCAGGAAAAGCCCCTCGTCCTTCAGGCACTTGTGTATAACCTCCATATAGGTTCTATAATTCTTGTAACAGACGTGCTCGAACATGCCTATGGAAACAATGTGATCAAACAATTCGTTGACCTCCCGGTAGTCCTGAAGCCTGATTTCCACCGGCCTCCCCCTGGAAAATTCGCGGGCAAATTCGGCCTGCTCACTGGAAACGGTGATGCCCACCACACTCACCCCGTATCGCTCGGCTGCATATACTGCAAAGGCTCCCCATCCGCAGCCGATATCGAGCACCCGGTCGCCCGCCCGAAGGCCCAGCTTTCTGCAAGTCAACTCAAGCTTCGCTTCTTGCGCTTCGTCAAGATTTCCGGCATCCTTCCAGTAGCCACAACTGTAGATCATCCTCTTGTCCAGCATCCTCCTGAAGAGCTCGTTGCCGAGATTGTAGTGCATCTCACCGACGGTAAAAGCTCTCGACTTGGTTGCCGGATTGATAACGCGCGCTTTCAGGATATCGAACTGGAGTTTCAAATTTTTTTTGACCGTTTCCTCGGGCCGGAGCGGCATAAGCCTGCAGAAGAATTCATCGAGACGGTCACACTCCCACCAGCCGTCCATGAAGGATTCGCCGAGTCCGAGGCTTCCGTCCCTCAGAACCCTGCTGAAGAAACGCTCGTCTCTGATGTGCAGGTCCCAGGGATTGGAACCGTCGATCGTGATCCCTGCGGGCCGCAGGATTTCCTGAACAACTCCCCTGATTTTTGCGTCCTTCATAAATCCGCCTAAAAACATCAACCCTTTTTAAAATCTTAGCTCTTTCGTCAAAAAATTCAAGTTCGGCTTACAGCCGCAACAGATTCAAACCTTTCAACGAGTCTTCTCTGTATGTTCCAAATCGAATTCGCTATAGTTGAGAGGACGCCGGCCTAGTTGACGAAGAACTGATGGTGTGCTATAGTAATGTCAGAATTTTAGAAGTTTTTGCGATTGAAAGGCCACAAAGACTTTTGACTTTGTGGCCTTTTCTGTTCAAGCCTTCTGAAACTTCAGTTTACAGAAAAGGAGGTAAAGTAAGTGGCACAAGGAACTGTGAAATGGTTTAACGACAGCAAAGGCTTTGGTTTCATTACCAGTGAAGACGGAAGTGATTTGTTTGTTCACCACACGTGTATCAAGGGCAGCGGATTCAAGAGCCTTGCTGAAGGCGACAAAGTCAGCTTTGATATCGAAAAGGGGCCGAAAGGTTCCAGGGCGATCAATGTTGTCAAACTGCAGTAATATGGAAAAGGCCCTTTCCCGAGGGAGATAGCCTTTTCATCGGGGTGAAATTGAACAACAGCATGAACAGCAGAAGAAGTGTTGCAAGGGAAGAAAGGCTGCAGCAGAGGCTTGAAGCCGGCTTTGTAGCCGACCGATTCCCTGAGGTTGTGAGCATTGTTGTGAGTATGCTGTACAAGCAGAAGGGGATAGCAAAATCGTTGCTGCGGACTGTCAATTTCTTTCCCGGCAGTTACGCCTTTTTTAGGATAAGTTGTTTGAGCAAGGGCTGTGTAGAGGGCGGCTTCGATCTCAGTCAGGTCATTGCGGGGATGGTCGGCAAGCACAGCGAGGCCGCAAAAGGGGAACTCAATTGTGAGGGCAAAGATCCTTCCTCCGACCACTCGGCTATCGTCTACGAAGTTGCCATTCGGTACACATAGAGCACGCTGGACAAGAAGGAAGAAAACAGGAAGTGTTTTCATTCGTTTCCATACTTCGGAAGGAAGGACGCATGAGTTTTGTTTCATTCAAAGAAAGTTTCAGGGAGAACCGGCGCGGAGAGTGAAGTCTGCTGTGGTTTCTCGAAGGATCTGGACGGCAGAGTCAGGTCAAAGGGCATACGTGTTTAAGAGACGAAGCGTCTTAGCCTCTTATCAAATTCTTCCATCTTCTCCGCCAGACTTTTCCAATTGCACGTTTGCATGAGTTTAACAAGCTGATGGACAGCGCCGGTCTCGATGAGCTTCTTCCTTTCGGCTTCTTTCTCGATACCGTAAAAAGGGAGCATAATGAAAAAAGCGCGGTCAACGTATTTCTTGATGGGACAGAGGACATCCTGTCGCCTTGTATAATACGGATCTTCTCCCTCAGAACACGGATTCCCGAGGACGATAAACTGCCTGCAAGCGGCCGGTCGCATGGGATGCACGGAGCATGCTCCGTGGATCAGAAACGGGCAGGGGTCATTCTCTTTATAGAGAGTAAGTTGTTTCTTGACGATCTCCCGCTCAGGGCCGGTCACCTTTTCCGTCACATACCAGGAAAGTCCGACGAGTTCGAGCGGATAAACGGGGATCGTCTGATGGGTTTTGCAGCAAGTTGAGCATCCTTTGCTGCAGGCCACCCTTTTCTGCTTCCTCGTTTCGGTTCCAATAGCTTCGGAGATCCCTTTGTCAAAGAGACAATACGCGTCAAGAAGCGTCGAAAGCCAGGGATGGACCGTTTCGTCTTCCTTGAAAGAAAGCCGACGCGGATGGCTGTATCCTGCTTTTTTCAGGTTTCTACCCTTCACTATGAAAATTATAATGGAACGCCGTCCCTGAAATCAGCCCCTTTTGGTCCGAAATTTTAACTTCTCTGGAAAAAAGGATCTAACATAACCGATAATTAAATATTATGGACTTCATCTTCATCTCCATGCCCTATGCGCGCTTCATCTCGCGGTGGTTCTCGAACATGCCGAACATAAACCTCGGCATCATGCAGGCGCTTCTGACGGAACAGGGCAGGAGAGTAAAGACCTTCCATTTTCATCTCGAGTTTCTGCCCTTCATCAGGCAGTCAAATTCTCAGATCTGGGACCATTTTCTCGCGCAATCGGAACAATTCGGCGTTGAATACATGGGACTCGATTACATCTTCGCATCGCTCCTTTTTGGAGAGAGATACAGGGAATCAAATGATCTGTTCAGGGAGCGCCTTGAATCGATCGGCCTGTCAACAACCAATTTCAATGACTTACGGGATATAGCCGGATCGTTTGTCGAATACACGTTCGGCAGACTCGCCCCTCATCTCAATGGCACAAAGCTGATCGGCTTCAGTTGCTCTCACTATCAGTTGAGCAGCTCTCTCCTGCTCGCTTCCATGATCAAGAGGTCATATCCGGATATTAAGACCGTGTTCGGAGGGAAGGATTGTTCAGGTACTTTTGCGTCCGAGTTGTTGAAGCACGCCGATTTTGTTGATTACGCGGGCGTTGGTGAGTGCGAAGCAACGGTCGAGAGCTTGCTAAATCATGCGACAGATGAAAGCGCAGAGGTCTACAATGTTGTCTTCCGTGGAGAAAACGGAGCGGTCGAGAAATCTCGGACTAAACCGAACCTGCCTCTCAACTCTTTGCCGTTCCCGTTTTACGACTTTGAGGAATTCCCGATCCCCAAAGATGAGATTATCCTGCCTCTGGAGTTCGGCAGGGGTTGCCCATGGAAGCGCTGCACGTTCTGCCCCGACGAATCTTATAACATCCTGTGCCAGGCTAAGACCGCGGAAAAGATAAGGTCTGAAATCGAATACTATCAGACCATATCGCCCGACCTCAAAAATTTCTTCATCCTGGACTCCGATGCTCTTAAAGACCAGAGGGCAATCATTGAGCTGTCGAAATACCTCGAAGGGAGAGGATTGACATTTCATTATGCTGAATTCAGGGCGGAAAGGATGAACAGGGACGTGCTGAGCGCGGTCCTTCGCTTCGGCACGTGGGCGTCGAACTTTCAGATCGGCATAGAAACCTTCAGCGACAGGCTCCTCACTTTGATGAACAAGGGTGTGACAGCACTAAAGAATGTTGAAGTTCTGAAAGGCGTGGCGGAATTGGGCGTGCCGGTGCAATTCAATCTCTTCACTTGTTATCCGGGGATGACGAGTGAGGAACTGGATGAAAATCTGAAGGTCATGGACCGCGTCGCGCACATACTGGTATACGACAATATTCTTATATATCCCGGAGAATTCTATCTTCCCACGGACTGTGCTGTTTTCACCACGCCCGAAAAATATTCCATCAAGAAACATTCAACCTCCGTCTTTTCTCTCGTCTTTAAGGATTTCCCCATGCCGTCCTACTCGAATTATCCTTATCCGTACGAATTCGATAACGATGAAGAGCAGTACAAGATGTCGACAGTCATACGGAAGAAGGTTGCAGGGATCAAAAGCAAAAGCCGCGCGGGTACTTACATGATATATAGGGACATGCCGGACGGTGTGGAGATTATCACCAGCCGTAACGGGAATCGTGAATCGTTCCACCTTAACGGTAAAGAAAAGGCTATATACCTTTCTGCAGTCGAAAGAATCCGTGATGTGGAAAATTTGAAGGAAGAGACTGCGGTACCTGAAGAAGATATCCTGGCCGCTCTCAGAATGTTCGAGCAAAAAGGGCTTGCGCTCCTTTCCCCTGACGGAAGATCATTCCTCTCGCTGGCGATGAAAGAATAACGCCGGATCGTGAGGATATCCTTTATTTCCAGCAGGTTACCTATTTCCTAAATCCAGCGATACCAATAGTGAACGCTTGATTTATCGGTCATTTCGAGCGCCCCAAGGGTGCGTGGCAACAAGGCCTGAAGGGGTCGTTGCGAAGGCGAAGCCTGTGGCAATCTCGAAGGAGATTCCCCGCTTCGCTCGGAATGACCCTTCTTATCGCCGGATTTGCCTATTTTACTTGGACAGATGTGCTTTTTTAATGGTATTATGTCAGTAATACAATATGAGACTGATAATCATCGGCGGCGGAATCTCCGGCCTTTCCCTTGCTTATTTCTTGCTTGAACAAAACCCTTCGTTGGACCTGACCGTACTCGAATCCGAGAAGAAGGCGGGAGGAAAAATCTGGACGGACAAGGCCGATGGATTTCTCTGCGAAGGAGGAGTGAACGGCTTTCTGGACAACCGGCCCAGGACTCTCGAACTCGTCAGTAAGCTTTCACTCACTCCGTTAAGAAGCAGTGACAAGGCAAGGAAACGGTTCATTTTTTCAGACAAAAAGCTCCACCGTCTTCCCGAATCGCCTCTTGCGTTCCTTACTTCCGGTCTCCTGAGTCTTCCGGGCAGGTTAAGGGTTGTTGGCGAGATGTTTGTTCCGAAAGGAGGCTCGGCGGAAGAAACGCTTGCAGAATTTGCGCGGCGCAGGCTCGGCCGCGAGGCTTACGAAAAACTCATCGATCCCATGGCTTCGGGCATCTTCGCAGGTGATCCGAACGTTATGAGTCTAAAAAGCTGCTTCCCGAAGGTCTATAACCTCGAGCAAAAATACGGCAGCCTGATACGGGGCATGATTAAGATGCAGAATGAAGCGAAGAAGACCGGGAAGAAAGTGGGAGCCGGGCCCGGAGGAATCCTCACATCCTTCTACGACGGCATGGGTTCGATGATCGAATCTCTCACGAACATTCTTGGAGACAGGCTGAAGACAGGCGCAAAGGTGGTAGCCGTCGATACGTCAGAGAACAGATATGTTGTCCACTGCGTTGACGGCACAGCACTGGATTCGGACCTGGTCGTCCTCGCTTCGCCTGCACACGAGGCAAAGGGGATCGTGAATTCGTTGGATGAAAACCTCGCTTCTGTTCTCGGCGAAATCGTCTATCCGGCCGTATCGGTTGTCTGCCTCGGATACAAGCGCGATAAGATCAGGCATCCTCTCGACGGATTCGGTTTTCTCATACCTAACCGGGAAAGAAGAAAGATACTCGGGACACTTTGGGACTCGAGCATATTCCCGAACAGGGCGCCTGAGGGTTATGTGCTGCTTCGGAGCATGCTCGGGGGGGCCAGAATGTCCGATCTCGCGCTGATTGACAAGGACAGACTTGTCCGCCTTGTCATGGCAGAGTTGAAAGCCACTATGGGAATCAGGGTGGAACCCGATTTTTCCCGGGTTTATACTCATGGACAAGGAATACCCCAATACTCGCCCGACCACGAAAAAAGACTTGAAAGAATTGACGGGATTATGAAAAGATTTAAGGGGATGTACATAACGGGCAATGCGTATCGCGGCATCGGAGTGAATGACTGCGTGGAGAATTCATATAACCTTGCGCTTAGAGTCAGGGAAGAAAACCTTTAGCGGGCTTGGATTTTTTCATAGGAGATGCGCAACAATTTCCAAAAACAGGAGGTAAATTTGAAGGAAAACGAAATCGTCGAACTCTTGAGAAGACAGAATGAAGAATTCAAGAAATTGAGCGAAGAGCACAGAACCCTTGATAAACTGCTCGCAGAGATGGATACGAAGCGCTACCTTACTCCTCAGGAGGAGCTTGAAAGGAAGAGGATTCAGAAACTGAAACTCCTCCGGAAAGACAGGATGGCGGAGCTGGTAAGGAAATATAAAACGGCACAATAACGGATTTGGAGTTAAGACCGGGGAACCGGAAATAGGAGGAGCAATCTCTTCCCGGCACGAGCACCCCGAGAATCCCCATTCTCACGCTCCCGGTTTCTCATCGACTGACGGCATTTCCCATCAAGAACTTCATGGAGGAGCATGTTTATGAGAAGTGATGTAATCAAAGTTGGCCTTGAGCGTGTCCCCCACAGGGCGCTTCTTTATGCAACTGGCATTTGTAGAAGCGAGATGAAGAAACCCTTCGTCGGCATAGCGACCAGTTTTACAGATATCATCCCCGGCCATATCGGCATGCGTGATCTTGAAAGGTTCATCGAAAAAGGGGTTCACGCGGCCGGAGGGTACCCCTTCTTCTTTGGCATACCCGGCATCTGCGACGGCATCGCGATGGGCCATGCGGGCATGCACTATTCCCTACCCTCCCGGGAGTTGATTGCCGACATGGTGGAATCCGTGACGCAGGCTCATCAATTCGACGGCCTCGTCCTTTTGACGAATTGTGACAAGATCACGCCGGGAATGCTGATGGCTGCCGCGCGCCTGGATATACCTTCGATTGCGGTCACCGCGGGTCCCATGCTCTCGGGCCGGCTGAAAGGAAGACGGCTATCCCTTGTGAACGATACATTTGAGGCGATCGGGAAATACAAGAAGGGCCTGATCACTGTTGAAGAACTGGAGTCGCTTGAGATGTGCGCCTGTCCGGGACCGGGTTCCTGCCAGGGCATGTATACTGCCAATACGATGGCATGCGTCACCGAGGCGCTGGGCATGAGTCTTCCACGATGCGCGACAACCCTCGCAATTTCAGCCGACAAGCGGAGGATTGCCTTCGAAAGCGGGCAACGCATCGTCGAATTGATAAAAGAAGACGTCAGCGCACGCTCGATCATGACTGAAGAGGCGTTCGAGAATGCGATCATGATCGACCTTGCCCTCGGAGGATCCACGAATACCGTCCTTCACATTCCGGCGATCGCCCATGACGCGGGGATAAACCTGTCCCTTGAGACTTTCGACGCGTTGAGCCGCAAAACTCCTCACCTGGCGAATATGCTCCCCGGCGGCGAGCATTACCTGGAGGACCTCGACTGGGCCGGCGGCATTCCTGCCGTCATGAAAAGACTGAAGAAGAATCTGCACAACCGGCTGACTGTCAGCGGGGAAAAAGTCCAGGAGATAGTTGACGCGGCTGAGGTGGTGGATGAGGATGTTATCCGCCCGCTTGAAAGCGCCTATCATAAGGAAGGAGGGATTGCCATACTGCGCGGAAACCTTGCGCCCGATGGGGCTGTTGTGAAGCAATCCGCCGTCGGCAGCGCGATGATGAAGTTTGAAGGTTCGGCGAAGGTATTCAATTCCGAAGAAGACGGCATGAAAGCGATCCTGAACGGAAAAATCAAACCGGGAGACGTAGTCGTCATCAGATATGAAGGTCCAAAAGGCGGCCCGGGCATGCGGGAGATGCTTTCTCCGACATCGGCAATTGCGGGCATGGGACTGAGCGACTCTGTTGCACTGATCACGGACGGCAGATTCTCCGGCGGTACCCGTGGACCTTGCATCGGGCACGTGTCTCCCGAAGCCATGGAAGGTGGTCCTGTAGCTATCGTCAAGAACGGCGACAAGATCAGGATCGACATACCGGCGAGGAAGCTCGAACTTCTCCTGCCTTCAAAAGAGATCAAGGCCCGATTCAGGACCTGGAAACCGTTGAAACCGAAAATAACGAAAGGTTACCTGTCGCGGTACGCGCAGATGGTCACCTCGGCAGGCACCGGGGCTGTCATGAAGGATTAACTGGAATTTGTCCATAAAGTCTCATTTGTCATTGTCCGGCTTGACCGGACAATCCAGAACCTTTGAAAACACTGGATTCCCCGATCAAGTCGGGGAATGACGGATTTTATAAGTCATAATTTATGGACAGACAATAGTCAATTCATCAAAAAAATAGCATCCAATCGGGGGAAAATTTGCGGTGGAAAATGTCAAGCTTGAATTCCTGAGAAATGCCGACCTGTTCTCTTCCCTCCGCGACGAAGAGCTGCAGCAGATCTCAACTGAAATCACCGTCGAAGAATTCAAGAAAAACGAAGTCATCCTTCGTGAAGAAGATACCAGTGAATTCATGTACATTATTCTCTTCGGCAGGGTGAAGGTGTTTAAGACAACAGAGGAAGGGAAAGAAATAATTCTCGCTTTTCATCAGACCGACGATTTTTTCGGAGAGTTGTCTCTGATCGACGGCAAGACAACACCCGCGACCGTGACTGCAATAGAGGAGTCGCTTATTGCCATAATCTCCAGAAAAGCTTTTTATTCCATCCTTTCGAGCAGAGCCAAGGTGCTCGAAAAGATATTGCACATAATGTGCGCCCGTCTCCGTGAATCCTGGGAAAAGTTACGCATTCTTAATTCCAAGCACGCGTCGTACAAAGTGACTATGCTCCTTTTGATGCTCTCACATGAATATGGAGAAAAGACTCCCGACGGTCTTGTTGTGAACATCAAACTGACACATCAGGACATAGCGGATATGACGGGGCTAACCCGCGAAACCGTGACTCGGGTGATGGATCGACTGCAAAAAGACGATGAGCTTTCGGTCCTCGACAATAAGTTGATACGGCTGAGCAAGAAATTTCTTCAGCAGTATCCGCCCGGATAATTGCTTCACGCTGACATACATTCATACCTCTCAGACCTTATCTGCCCAAAAAAGACATTGAAATCAAACAAATCAATTTATTACAATAAAAATACATATAAGTATAGATACAAATCTGGGGAAATTAAACAATGTTGGAACGCGTAGTGCAAAAAGACATCCGGATACAGGCAGAGGAGATAATCGGCACAGTCCTCTGCACGAAGGATTTTATATGCTACAAGTCAGGGTTTAAAAAGCTCTGCCGCGTGAAAGATATCGGCCTCGAAAAATACGTGGTATGCATGGACAGAAAGCCCTTTGACTGCAAATTTTCCCTTTTTTACGGATCGTTATTCTTCTGCGCCTGCCCTCTGCGGGTACTTATCGCCAAGGAACTGAAAAGATAAGCTCATTGACGTAGCCTTCCAGTTGCCGGAGTAACTCCCCCTACCCCTCTTAACCTAAGAGGGGGAATGTCCCTCCCCTTAACTTAAGGGGAGGTTAGGAGGGGTTATGAAATCTCCACTATTTCCGCTTTGAGCTTTTCAAGGTCTGCGATGGCCACACTCGACTTCCCATACAGCCACGTGCCGACTTCTCCGGGATTGACAATCAGCGTATCCTTCACTTTCCGCACATCAGCTTCATGAGTATGCCCGTAAATAACCAGATCGAAGTGCCCGCTGTCGGCAAGGGCATCGACAACGTGATGCTCGTGCATGACGACGATCTTTCTGTCGTTAAGGGTGAATATATGCGGCTGGTTGTGCAGATTGCCTTCCGCACGCTCCTGGAGGAGAAGTTTGTCGCCGTCGTTGTTTCCGAAGATTCCGGTAAAGGGACAGTTGAGTCCTTTGAACAGCTTCAGTGTGAAGGGAGACGTATAATCCCCGGCGTGTATTACATGCGCCACTCCTCTCGTATTGAACAGATCAATCGCTTTTCCTGTAAAAATCAGGTTGTCGTGAGTGTCCGACATAATTCCTATAAGCATTTTTTTCTCCTTCTTGTCGCCCGATGTGGATCATCTAATGTTCTGCTTCACGATATTTTCGATGCCCAGCCGGATCATCATGATTGCGATCGACGCGAGGAGCAGCGACATCACCTTAGAAATGCCGCCGATACCCCCCCTCCCGATAATCCGGATAATCTTGTTGGCATTAGCCAGCGAAATCCAGACGATGAGCAGGTTGAGAGCGAGGGAGATGACGGTGGGAACGATTCCGTAGTGGTCCACGAGCACAAGAATCGTGGTGAGCGCGGCAGGCCCGACAATCAGCGGAACTCCAATCGGGACGACCCCCATCCTTATGTCGGGTTTAATCCTTTCTTCCATCCTGTGGGTAAGGTCCAGTATCGCAAAGACGAGGAGCACGAGTCCCCCTCCGATCTTGAAGTCGTCTCCTGTGATGCCGAGAATTCTGAAGATTCCTTCTCCGAGGGCAATAAAGCAAACGGCGACGATCATTGCCGTGAGTATCGAATCTCTCACTGTCTCACGCCTCTTCTCTGTCGTCATGTCGGCCGTCATCGAGATGAAGATCGGGATAAGAATGAACACGTCGATTGCAACAAAAAGGGGGATAAAAGTGTTCGGCAGTATTCTGATAATA
>JBFLXP010000044.1:0-13433 GCA_040757315.1 Nitrospirota bacterium | reverse complement strand
AACCCTTAACAAAAAAAGCCTTTTTTGGGATGTTGAGACTGCTTTGCTCTCTCCTAAAAAGGACTGGTTTTTCATTATCGAGAGGATTCTGGAATTCGGGGATATCGATGATCTGAAATGGATGAAGGAAAATTTTACGCCCGAACAGATCAGGGATACGGTCGGAAAGAGCAGAATTCTCACCCCGAGGTCCCTCTCCTTTTGTAAAGCCTCAGGATATGCACCCTGAAATATTAGATCAACCCATGCTTTCCTTGAGCTGCAGAATGGGATTTCTGAGGGAATTGTCATTCTATCTCGCCGGTGGAACCGGGCTTGCCCTGCAGTTGGGTCACAGGAAATCGCTTGACCTCGATTTTTTTACACCTCGCGATTTCTCGCCTGAGCAAATTTCTGCGCTAATTAAGAGCCAAAATATACACACGTCGGGGGAGATACGAAGCCGTGGAACGCTGCATTGCATCATTGAAGGAATTAAAGCGTCATTCATCTATTATGACGGACTGCTACAGTTCCCTTTGCTGGAATTCAATTCTCTGAATATTGCGGATTGGCGCGATATAGCGGCCGAGAAACTGCGGATTGTTGCCGATAGGGGTCAGAAAAAAGACTTTTATGACCTGTATTTCAGTGTCCAACATCTGGGGGTGGAGACCCTTGTCGGGCTGGCAGTAAGGAAATTCGCCCGCAACGTCAACTATTTCCACCTTTTGAAAGGGTTGACCTTTTTTGAAGACGCTGAAAAGAATCCGGATCCCATGTCAATCGACAAGTCCATGACATGGGAAAAGGTCAAACAATTTTTTTCAGATCATGTCGGGGATTTCGAAAAAGCCTTCGAAAATGCAGTGGTTTAACTCGCATTATTCATGAATATCTCGCTTGAGAAGAGTAGATGCGGCATTGGAGCGGCTTTATCCCGATTCTTATCGGGGCCGAGAATGAGTCCCGAAAGCTTTCGGGACATCTGCTCTTCTTCATCATGCGTTTGGAAAGTTAATGCTTTCTCAATAAATATATCATTTCATGTGAAATTGAATCAGGATCGTGTGTGTTCATCAATTCAAGTCCCAGATCCAATTCACCGACAACCCAGTTAAGGAAATCATCGAATGAAGGACGATCCCATACATGAACATGCAGACTTCTTCCTCTATGCTTGTCAAACAGCAATTTTCTTTCGGACAAATCTGTCGGAAGTTTCTCATCACCATCTTCCTTATTAACAAGAAAGTCTTCAATATGTTCATCGCTGATATTTGTTTCGTTGTTTATATAATCCTGCCAGAGATGTTCGTTTGTGGTAATTTTTCTTTTTTTGTCAAAAGTGACTTCTTTGTTGGGGACAGAAATGAATAGAATAGCTCCGGTTTTCATTATTGATCCGACATCTCGTATGAACCGGATCGGGTTTGCAATATGCTCGATGAAATGATTTGCTATAAAAAAATTAAAATTATGGCCGGCCAGGAAGCTTATATCATCTTTGTCAACATCAACAATTATGTCGGGATCGACTATAAACGGCGCAGCAGCGCTCCCGAATTCAGCGAATCTGTCGATTGCCTGCAATTTTGTAAGGCGGTCGGCATAAACAACATGTGCCTTTTCCACATCTACAGGGAGGGGATTGTGAAGAGCTCCGAACTCAATTCCCTTGCCTGTCAAATATTCGTAGGAAATTTGTTCTCTTATGAATTTATTGGATTTCCTGAATTCACGAATTTCTTGAGAAAAAAAATCAGATAAATTGCAGTCTCCAAGTTCGAGTGTTATCTTTTGCATAAGGTTCAGGGCAACCAGCCTGTGCGGTTCGATTTTCAATATCTGCATGCACAATTCGACTGCTCTTAACAGCTCTCTTGTACTATAATGCCGGACAGCCAGATAACATAAATCATTGACGCAACTATTCATTGGATAATTCCACAATGCTGTTGCCGAAGACCTGAATAATCTTCATTCATTAATTTAAATAAACTTATAACAACAAATCCACCCTTCGCTCGCGACGACGGCAAGAACGGTGAAATAGTAAAATGGTGACGATAAGAACGGTGAAGTGGTGAATTGGTGAATTGGTGATAGTGAAATGGCTTTCACCTCTACCTTTACCTGTCTTTCTTTCACTCGGCCCCTCGAATCCTCGAACCCCGTTCTTATGATGTTGTCCGACTATTGACGGGAAAGCCCCCCGTAAAGCTATATTATTACTACGGCAATTAAATAGATGAAAGATGTCATGCTCCGACCCCCGATAACTACCTTCGAGGGCATGCTTGATCGGAGCATCCAGTCCCTTACGGATTCCGTCCTCCGACTTGATCGGGGGATCAAGCCGGGGAATGACGTCGTTTTGGTATTTACTTGCCGGAGTAATAAAAGAAGGCGCTCGGCAGATTCCGGCGGTTCCATCTCCCTGCCGATATAGAAAACCCGAAATGATCAATCGGACCAATCATAAACCAAAGACCTCGAACCCCCGCCGTTCCCTCAGGCTGTTGCGTGAAAGCGAGGCCCGTTACCGTTCCATTGTCGAAGACCAGACCGAATTCGTTAACCGCTTCCGGCCCGACGGCACCGTCACCTTTGTGAACGAAGCATGCTGTCGTTGTCTCGGCAAGAAATATGACGAGATTGTCGGGAGTAACTTCTTCCCCCTGCTTCAGGAGGAAGACCGGGAGAGATTAAGAAAACTTCTTCTTTCCCTTACCACGGAAAACCCGGTGGCCGCCATTGAACACCGCGTGATAACGCCGTCAGGTGAAACGGCATGGCAGCAGTGGACCAACAGGGCGATATTCGACGAGGAGGGGAATATCATCGAATATCTGGCCGTCGGCCGTGACATAACGAAGCTCAGACAGACGGAGCAGGCTCTTGCCGAGAGCGAGGAACTTTACCGGAGTCTATTCGAAAATACACCCGTTGGCATCGGCATTGCGGATATGAACGGAGACCTGATAGCTTTTAACGACGCAATGCTTTCACCGGGCGGATATACCCGTGACGATATTGCAAAAATACAGAATGTGTCGGCTCTGTATTATGACGGTGCTGAAAGAAACCGGGTGTTGGAAACAGTCCGGAAACAGGGTTATCTCCATCAGTATCCCGTGAAGTTTAAACGCAAAGACGGCACGCCTTATGACACACTTCTCAGCTTGAGATTTGTAAAGCACAAGGGAAAGCCATGCCTGCAGGCAATGGTCGAAGACATCACGGTCCGAAAGAATGTAGAAGAAGTACTCCGGCAGAGCGAGCAACGCTACCGCCTCCTTTTTGCCGATTCTCCGATATCCGTTCTGGAACTGGAGGTAGCCGCCGCCAGAAAATACCTGACCAGTCTGAAGGCTTCCGGAATAGAAGACTTCGCGGCATATCTTGACAACCATATGGAGCAGGTCCGATATTGCTTGTCGCTGATGGAAGTCATCGACGCAAACAGTGAGACGCTGAAATTGTTCGACGCCGGGACCATTGAAGAGTTCAGGGAAGGTTTCAACAACATATTTTGTGAAGAGTCGTTTTCCGGCGTCAAGGAGTCACTCGTCGCCCTTTCTGAAAACAGAACAAGGTTTGAATTTGAGACAGTCGGACGGACACTGAAGGGGGACAGGATCGACATGTTTGTGAAATGGTTCTCAGCTCCCGGTTTTCGCCAGGAGCCGCAGCGGGCAACAGTCTGTCTGATCGACATCTCAAGACTCAAAAGCGCGGAGAAAGCATTGCTTGAAAGCGACCAGCGTTTTCGGCTGGCCCTTGAGAACTCTCCCATCGTGGTCTTCAATCAGGACAGAGATTTGCGGTTCACGTGGATCTACAATCCCCGGCATGGATACTCGAAAGAGTTTGTCCTTGGCAAGACCGACACAGACCTTTTTCACATCGAGGACCCTCAAAGATTGTCGGAACTCAAACGAGGCGTGATCGAAAGCGGCGTACCTGTTCGGGAGGAAGTCAAGATCCAACTCGGCGACCAGATATTGTTCTATGACTTGACGGTCGAGCCCCTGCGCGGCATCGGAGGCAATATTGACGGGATAACGTGCGTTGCAATAGACATAACTGAGCGGAAGAAGAGTGAAGATCTCATACGTTCTTACGGTGAACAACTGAGTCTCCTGACATCACGGCTGTCCTCGGTTGAAGAGAAGGAGCGGCGAAAAATAGCTACGGAACTCCACGACAATATCGGACAGATCCTGGCATGCGCCCGCATGATGCTCGAAGATCTGGAGAAATCGGCGCAAGACAATATCAGGGAATCTATCAGGAAAAGCCGCAGTCTAATCGAAGATAGCATCGGGTACACGCGGTCACTGTCTTTTGAACTCTGCTCGACCCTTCTTTATGAAATGGGACTTGATGCTGCTGTGGAGTGGCTCGGCGAACAGTTTGTAAGAAAGCACGGTATAAATTTCCATTTTAAAGACGACGGTGAAAACAAGCCGCTCGATGATGAGATACGCGCAGTCCTTTTTCAGTCCGTCCGCGAACTTCTTGCCAACGTTGCCAAACATGCGCAGGCGAAACACGTGGCTGTTTCTCTGCAAAGATCCGATAGTTCAGTGACGGTTACTGTTGAGGACGACGGAGTTGGATTCGATGCGTCTGCTGTCCGTGACGGGTCTTTTATGAAGTGCGGATTCGGTCTTTTCAGCGTTAGCGAGCGTCTGAGAAACATCGGAGGGCAGTTTGAGGTTGAATCCAGACCCGGTTCGGCTACCAGAATCAGCCTGACAGCTCCGATAAAAGACAACAAATAAAATGATGAGGATTCAAGGGGTCAAGTGAGAACGACAAGGATTCAAGTCACTCGGCCCCTCGGATCCTGGGATCCTCGGACCCTTTCTTCAACAAATGAAAATTAGAGTTCTCGTAGTCGACGATCACAGAATCTTCCGCGAAGGTCTGGTTGCGCTGCTCAAGACCAAACCCGGCATCGATATTGTCGGGGAATCCGAAGGCGGACGGCAGGCAATTAAAATGGTCCACGAACTGCTGCCCGACGTAGTCATCATGGATATCGCGATGCCGGACATGAACGGAATAGAGACAACGGAGAAGATCCTGAAGACAGATCCCGGCGTCAAGATAATCGGTCTGACAATGCATTCGGACATAAGGTATGTTACCGGGATGCTCAGAGCCGGGGCCTCGGGTTTTCTGCTGAAAGACTGTTCGTCAGATGAGCTTGTGGAAGCCATTAGGGCGGTAAAGGAAGGCAAGAAATACCTGAGCCGCTGGGTTTCGGAAAATCTGGTCAGGGATTATGTTGATTCCCTGACAGGCCATAAGCCTCTGGCTCTTTCCGCCTTGTCCGCAAGGGAAAAGGAGGTTCTTCAATTTATTGCGGAAGGCAAGACGACGAAGCAAATCGCCGCACGTCTCGGCGTTAGTCTGAAAACCGTGGAAACCCACCGGATGAAGATCATGGAAAAACTCGGAGTCAAAAGCATTGCAGAACTCGTCAAATACGCCATACGCGAAGGCTTGACGCCGCTGTAACCGGCAGCATAAACGGTGAAAGTCCTTCGAAGATTCAAAGAATGCCCCGACGCATTTCCACCGCCCCGTTGGATTTGATCTTTCAAAAGAAAAGACGTTGTACAGGCACTTTCTACAACAAAGACAAAGGATTCATTGCTTTGAATGGAATATAGTTCATATAATAAACATAGTTGATGTAACAAGAATTTTAGATAAAAATAATTGTCGCATTAAGTGTAAGCAAGTTGAAGGGGACGCATCTTGGGACAGGGACTTGAGGATGCTGGTTAAACGGACAGAGAGAAAAACTGTCAATATGAAAGAATCGTCCCTATTTTACATACCTAACGCATGATCAAGAAACTAATGGACGTCCAAGAGAAACTTCGGATAGCCTTGAACTATCGCCGGGAAGGCAGATTTCAAAGAGCGGAAAGCACTTATAAAGAAATATTAAAGTTTGATCCATACAATTTTCATGTGCTTAATTATCTTGGGAACGTTTTCCAAGAACAACATAAGTATGATGAAGCAATAAATTGCTACCAGGAAGCTATTCGATTTAATCCGTCTTTTGCAGGTTCATATTATCATCTTGGAAGTGTCTTTGAAGAGGAGGGGCAGTACGATAAGGCAATAAAATATTATCAGGAGGCTATTCAGTATGATCCTAATTTTGCGGGCTCATATAATAATTTAGGGAATGTCTTTAAGAAAATTGGACAAGAAGATAGCGCAATACTTTATTTTCAAAAGGCTATTGAAGTCAATCCCAATTTTTGGGGTTCTTACTATAATTTGGGTGAAGTTTTACAAAACAGGGGGATGAGTGATAAGGCTATATTTTACTTTCAAAAGACGCTTCAGCTTAACCCAACACATATCGCATCATATAACAATTTAGGAAATTGCCTCCAAGCCAAAGAAAAAGTTGACGAAGCCATAACCTGCTATCAAAAAGCAATTCAAATTCAACCTAATGTCGCAGAATCGTACTATAATTTGGGCAGCGCTTTTCTGTACAAAGGAGAACATGATGAAGTTGCAATTGCTTGTTTCAAAAAGGCTTTAGAGATCAATCCGGAATTTGCTGAAGCATATGCCCATCTTGCCTTCCAAATGCAAGAAACGTGTAGCTGGCGGGAACTTAAGGCTATGACAGCTAATCTCGACAGCCTGACGAGACAAGCCCTCGAAACTGGAACTAAACCTGCTGAATCACCTTTCATGAGCATTGCCAGAAATGCTGACCCGCCTCTTAATTTCGCTATTGCAAAGTCATGGAGCCTGAACATCGCAAAAGCGATGTCTAATCTGAAAATCCGTTTTTCACGAGATGGTAAAAGGACGTGCAAGACGAAAATTATTATCGGCTACATATCTAATGATTTTAGGAATCACGCCACGGCTCATCTTATGCGGAGCCTGTTTGGATTGCACAGACGGGATGAATTTCAGATTTATTGTTATTCCTACGGAAGGGATGACGGAAGTTCCTATGGGGCTCGAATAAAGCATGATTGCGACAAATTTGTTGACATATCCGGCTTAGATTGTGCTGATGCAGCGAAATGCATAAACGAAGATCAGGTTGACATTCTGGTTGACCTGAAAGGATACACGAGAGGCAACCGGCTGGCTATATGTGCATTTCGTCCGGCTCCTGTTCAGATTAGTTATCTCGGATTTCCAGGGACCACCGGCGCAGACTTTTTCGATTACATTATCACTGATAAAATCGTGACGCCCCAGGATCTGTATCCCTGCTATACCGAAAAATTTGTCTTCATGCCTTATTGCTATCAGGTGAACGATCATACACAGACAATCTCACCCAAAGTTTGGGAAAAGAGAGATTTGGGACTGCCGGAAAGCTGTTTTGTATTCTGTTCTTTTAATCAACCTTACAAGATTGATCCTGTAATGTTTGATATTTGGATGAGAATCATGAAGCAGGTGCCGGAAAGCATATTATGGTTGGGATTGGGAAACAGACTTGCAGAAGTCAATCTAAAGCGCGAGTCTGAAGCAAGAGGCGTAAAGGCTGAGAGACTCATTTTTGCGGAAAACTTGCCGAAAGACGAACATTTGGGTCGTCTGAGGTTTGCAGGCTTGGCTTTGGATACTCGAATTGTTAACGGACATACTACCACCAGCGATGCCTTGTGGTCCGGTGTCCCCGTGCTCACACTTCAAGGCAGCCATTTTGCCTCCCGGGTTTCATCGAGTATTCTGTCTGCAATGGATTTGCCTGAATTGATTACATATAGCACAGAGGAATACGAAACACTTGCCGTGCGATTGGCCTGTGATTCCGTCAAGCTCAAGGAAATTCGCCAGAAAATCGCCAAGAACCGCTTAACAACACCTCTTTTCGACACACCGCGATTTGTGAGAAACTTGGAAACAGCCTATAAGGAAATATGGAAACTTTTTTTAGCTGGAAACGCGCCGCGACAGATTGAAGTCTTGGAAGACTAATTAGTGCCTGTCCATAAAGTCGATTGATAGGGTTCAAGGATTCGAGGGGCCGAGGAGTCAAGTGAAAGAAAGACAGGTAGAGGTAGAGGTAGAGACAGCAAGCCGTTATTGTCAGCGGTGGCGTTTCTTACAATTTCCGACTCACCATTTCCCCAATTCACCGTTCTTATCGTCACCAATTCACCGATTCACCAATTGACCCTTTCACCGTTCCTTCCATTTCATCATTCATATAGTACTATAGTTCGAATCCCTTTAAAACCAAAGAGTTGTAAAATTACAACTTATGATTACTTGACAAACAACTTAATAAATAGTAAAAAATGGCTAAGGTATTGCGAAGTCCAGTATCAGGGAATTCGCAATCTTCTTGTCAGACTTTTCCGCACATGCCGGGTGGAGGGCTAAAGAGACCGGCTGTCCCGGTTAAAGGGCGAGAAGGGGTTTTCAGATCGCCGTTTCCAAAGGGGGAGGATAACACACGTGATCTGAAAACCTCGTCCTTTTTTATTTTGTTCGTTCGCAGCAAGGAGAGGGGCGCGCGATGAACAAGGATACGCTTTTCAGTTTCGCACAGGCTCGCTTTTGCTCTATTCGGGAGAACAAGTCCTTCATTGCCGACCCCGATTATTTCAAGTTCCCCCTTCCTTTGCCGGACCATAAAGCGAACGCTTTTGTCATCGTCAACAACGGGAAAATCAAGGAAATCGAAATACATTACGAAAACGGCGTAATACAGACGGTCAGGCCGGATTAGAACAGCTAAAGAAGGTTCAAGGTACGAGGTTCGAGGTTCGAGGTTCAAGGTTCGAGGTTCAGGGTTCAAGGCACGAGGATCGAGGTTCGAGACTATGAGACTCATTGAGGCACATAGAGACGAGGAAAAGCCCAGAGGTCGTCATTCCCGCAGTTCTCAGGCGGGAATCCAGTCGATTCGTCCGCTCAAGTCAATTCTACCCCTCTGTCATCCTGAGCCTGTCGAAGGATGATTGATGGATAGAAGAGAGCATGAGGTAAAGGAGAGGTTGAGTCGTCATTGCGAGCGAAGCGCGGCAATCTCGTTGTTTCCTGCTGTCATTGCGAGATCGGCTTTATCGGTCGTGGCAATCCGGTCGTTGGTCTCAACAGCGAGATCGCCACTCCGCCCAGGGCGGATCGCGATGACAAGAGGAGAGCATTTAGCACTTAGCATTCAGCATTTTTGAATTAGCATTTGGAAAGCATCCACCAGCACCAATAAGGGCGGTGGCTCAATCGTGAGTCATCGCCCTTTCTTTTTGGTTGGGGGCGGTTTCTTGGGAAGGAAGGGGGTGAAGTTCGCGCGGGAAGGAGAATTATTTCTCAATCATTACTCCGGCAGATACAAACAAAAACATCGTCATTCCCCGGCTTGACCGGGAAATCCACCCTTCGACCGTTTGGCAGGCTCACGGCCTCAGGGTGACAATTGTCATGGTCTGCGACTCGCAGAGTGAGCTGTCGAACCGTGGATGCTCCGATCAAGCATGCCCTCGAAGGTAGTTATCGGGAGTCGGAGCATGACATTCTTGCCGTAGTAATAACTATTTATAGCAAGGAAGGAGGGATTCGCAAATGTTCAAAAAGATTATCATTGTCGCTGCTGTTGTTTCGCTGTTTCTGTCGGCAACGGCCGCATGGGCAGTTGTAAATCAGTCCACAAGCAGTTCCTCGACTGTGCAGGCAAACCCGCAACCGCCGGCCGATCCGTTCGAATAGTAAGGGGGGGAATATGAAATATGCAATGAAACACATCCTATTTGTCTTTTCTGTTTTGATATTCTCGGCGTTCCTTGTCGCTCCTGCACTGGCCGACGTTCAGTCCGGCGGTGACAGGCTCGTGGCAAAGCAGTACACTGACGGGAGCTGGGGCTGGCCCCTTGACGCGCCGCCCACCTATCCCAATATCATCGGGCCGATCGCAAAAGGGCTTGCAATGGCCTATCTCGCTACAGGCGACGTCGATTATTACAATGCGTTGCAGTCGTCCGGAGCATATCTTCTGACCAAGGTCTACAACTTTTCACCCTCTGACGGGTACCTCGCAGCTCAACTCGACCAGATCTTCGGCGGTGTGAAATACACAGAGCATGTGAAAAAATATTTCTACGACCAGCTCGCCGCAGGCACATATAACCGCAACGGCGCCGGTACGTTATATGACGCCGCCGGTTATGTGAACCTGGTCCGCACCGCGCGCGCGTCGCAGAATATTCCGAACCTGGCGGCATGGGATATCGGCATGGGACTTGTGGCAGCAGCCATGTGCGGCGCGAGCACTACCGAGTGGATCGCCGGAACAAAAGCTGAAATCGACGAACTAAGCAAAGGCGACGGCACCAACAACGGCTGGTACGATGTCGTCGGGCTTGCAGGAGCACTCTACGGCCTTGCCTTCGTCCACGAAGAATTCGATCCCACAGCAGGTGAACACGCGTCCGCCTCAAACCTCAGCGACCTCGGACAAGTTCTCAAGAGTTATCAACTGAGTACAGGCGGATTCACATGGAATGCAAATTTCCTGACGCCGAACTCCGATGAAAGCCTTCAGGAAACAGCCTATGCAATCCTTGCACTCAACGAGGTCCACCGCTACACACACTTGACCGCCATACTCGACGCCGCTGATTACATAATGGGTGTTCAGTTGGGGACGGGCGGCTGGCAAGGGTATCCGGGCGACCCCGAAGGTGAAAACAACGAACTCACCGGCGAAGCGCTTTGGGCTTATGTGGAGGCTTACGCTCTTGCGCCACTCGGCGCTCCCGGACCACAGGGCCCACAGGGGCCGCAGGGCGATGCCGGACCGGCAGGAGCACAGGGTGATACCGGACCAGCAGGAGCACAGGGTGATACCGGACCAGCAGGAGCACAGGGACCGCAGGGCGATACCGGACCAGCGGGAGCGCAGGGACCACAAGGGCCGGCAGGACCTCCAGGGACATCGTCTTGGACGGATGGGACGGGGACGGTGACAACTGCGCAGAAAGTTGGAATTGGGACATCGACTCCATTAACACAGTTTAACGTTACTGCTTCTCCGGGTGACAGTTACAGGGGCATTACAACCTCACAGTATTCGACAAATAGATGGGGCGCTCAAATTGGATTTACAAAAGCAAGGGGGACAGAAAGCGCTCCTCAATCTGTAACAATAAGTGATTATATTGGTTTTTTTGATGCAAAAGCTTTTGATGGTGTATCGTATTGTTCGGGTAATGGACACTTCGGGTTTATGGTAGATGGTGCGGTATCTCCTGGTGTTTTACCTCTGGCCTTTTATATTACGACTGGATCATCGATGAATTGGAACGATAACGGAAGAGATTTTTACATTAATTCAAGTGGAAACGTCGGTATCAGCACGACTTCTCCCTCACAGAAACTCGAAGTTAATGGCGGCGTGCGGCTGAACACAGCGACGACGAAACCGACTTGTGATGCGAATGCAAGAGGTACGCAGTGGTTCACGCAAGGTGCTTCGGGAGTTAAGGACACTCTTGAAGTCTGCGCAAAAGATGCTTCCAATAATTATACGGGGAGAACACTCTGGTAATTCGCAGGTTATGATTATTCAAAAGGGAGAGGCACCAATCGCCTCTCCCTTTTTCATGCGCAAGAGCACTTATGATCAGAACGTCCGGCAATGTAATTTTTTAATTTGCCTATTTTGACCGTTTCCTGAACATTGATCTATTTTTCTTTTTCCTATCCGTTATAATAATTGATATGAATGACATAGATCTGTATTTACACGGAGATTTAGGTTTATGGGCCTTAAAAAATACACGATATAGTTCAATTAAACAGGTTTTCACGACTGAAGAAAAGATCGCTGACTGTGCCCGAGAGAACAACATAGCAGTCTTTCTTGAAAATGCAAATGAGGCGAGATTCGAGCCTTCACACGTAGGCGTTTCTATACATTATCCCCATATTCTAAAAAAAGATCTTATTTCGGGGTACCGCAAGATATACAATCTTCATCCAGGATTTCTACCATGGGGTAGAGGCTATTACCCTATTTTTTGGGCACTTTGGGAACAGACTCCGGCAGGAGCGACTTTACATGAAATTACAGAAAAGATAGATGCAGGCCCAATTGTTGCACAAATGCAAGTAGAATATTTTCCCCATGACACTGGTGGATCCTTGTTTGAACGTATACGAGAAGCAGAGAAGAAATTGTTCCTCGAATATTGGCCTAAGATAATAAATGGAGAAAATATCACTGCAACGCCTCAATCAAAGGGTGGCTCATATCACTCAAAAGAAGACTTCTTTGAAATCAAACAACATGCCAACTTTGAAAGACTGTCCGGTTTGGATTTATTAAGATTAATTCGTTGTTTCACTTTTCCAGGATATACGGGCTTGGAAGCAAGTTTTGGAAACTTCAGATATGAAATGCGTTTAGAGCAACTTCCAGATACACTTGATAATATTTTAAGGAAGAACTCTTACTAAGCAAGACATTTACAGTTTTCCATGAAAAATAGCCTTAACGACCTATCGGTTCTTGGCGGAAAGCCGTCTTTCGACACCCCTCTTCATGTTGGCCGTCCAAATATTCCTAATACAGAGCACTTCATAAAAAGAGTCCAGGATATTCTGCAGAAGAGATGGTTAACCAATAATGGCGTCTTTGTTCAAAATTTCGAGAAACATATTGAGGAACTACTGAATGTCAAACATTGTATTGCAATATGTAATGGTACGTTAGCTTTAGAGATTCTTATAAGATCTCTTGGCCTCCAGGGAGAGGTCATTATGCCTTCGTTAACTTTCATCGCAACCGCTCATGCGCTTCAATGGCAGAAGATCACACCGGTTTTTTGTGATATCAATCCGCAGACATACAACGTTGATCCGAGAAAAGTTGAACAAATGATTACACCTCGTACTTCTGCCATTTTGGGCGTCCATCTCTGGGGCCGATCATGTGATGTAGAGCAGCTTGCCTTAATTGCAGACCGTCGGAATCTTAAGTTATTTTTTGACTCAAGTCATGCTTTCGGCTGCAGTTACTACGGGAAAAAGATTGGTAATTTTGGGTGTGCCGAAGTCTTCAGTTTTCACGCTACAAAGTTTATCAATACTTTTGAAGGCGGAGCAATTACTACAAATAGCGACGAATTGGCAGCGAAAATTCGTCTTATGAAGAACTTTGGCTTCTGTGGTTATGACAATGTCATTTATATTGGTACGAACGGGAAAATGTCTGAGATTTCAGCCGCGATGGGAATAACCGGATTGGAAAGTCTGGACGAATTCATTGCAATTAACCGCCGCAATTATAAACAATATCGGTACGAACTATCTGAAGTACCAGGCATCAAGATCATAAAGTACAATGAGACTGATGCCCCAAATTATCAATATATTGTACTTGAAATTGATGAAGATATTACACATGTTGCTCGCGATCAATATGTTCAAAT
>JBFLXP010000043.1:0-13465 GCA_040757315.1 Nitrospirota bacterium | reverse complement strand
CATCGGTTCGGGAGATGAAGTGTCCGATAAAGCGAGAAGGGAAGAATTCCTGCAAGAATACGATGAAATGAACAGGTTCCAAAAAGAATCTCCCAATACGGAGTTCCTTATTGTCGGCAAAGATGAATGGCCTTTCCCTGTACCAATCGTCAGACGCGGCGATTCGTGGATATTCGATACAAAGGCGGGCAAAGATGAACTGCTGAGTAGGCGCATAGGAAGGAATGAGTTGAATGTCATCGAAGTGATGTATTCCTATGCTGATTCCCAGCGGGAGTATATTCGCAAGGACCATGACAGCGACGGAGTACTGGAATTCGCACAGAAATTCTTGAGTACCGATGGGAAGCAGGACGGCCTTTACTGGGAGACAAAAGAGGGCGAAGAGCCGAGCCCATTGGATTCGCTTGTAGAGCAAGCCATGAGCGAAGGATATATTCCGAGAAAGGGCAGTGAAGGACCGAAACCTTTCCATGGTTATTATTTCAGGATTCTGACCCGACAGGGGAAACATGCGGCTGGAGGCAGATTTGATTACGTTGCCAAAGGCAACATGATTTTGGGCTTTGGGCTTATAGCATACCCCGTAAAGTACGGCAACTCCGGGATCAAGACCTTTATCGTGAACCAGAGCGGTATCGTGTATGAGAAAGATCTGGGAAGGGATACGGAAAAGAAGGTAAAGGCTATCGCAAGGTTTGATCCCGACAAGACATGGACAAAGGTGGAGTAGGCAAGAGTCCCGCGGAGCCTCGTAGCAGTTCATGTGGAAAGGGAGTGAGACGGTTTTTTGACAGGAAGCGTGAGGTGGTTGGAAACGTATCCTTCTGAGGAGGCAGATACGAAAAATGGGTCATTTCACTTACCGTTAGGTCATACTGCCGGTCTTACCTCTCGACCCGACCATGATTCCACTTGGAGAATTGATAGTAAAACTCCTCGGTGTCATTTTCTGAAGTGAATGTGAAAACACTTTTGGACATGGGAAAGAGCAATTATTCGCGCGATCACGCCAGCTTTCACGTATCTGATGCTGGCGGTAATCAGATGTTCCTTGTGGCCTGTCCCCCGCGTGATGAAACTGTGCAAAGAGCTTCCTTGTCCGTATACCGTCAGATCGCTGAGATTCTAATAGACAGAGAGATGGAGATTGTCCATGAACGCATATTCGGAACCCTGAGTGCGGAATCAATGGTGATGGAAGCGCGGAATGAGTCACTTCATGGATGTCTCTATCCGGGCGATAGTCCCGTCACCTATGTTGAAGGAAATCCTCCCTGGGGCGATGGGCTTGCCGGTGTGATAATCCGTGCGGTACCTGCAGAAGATGTATGGACAATCAGGGATAGCCGTATGCCGTACGGCCGGGGATGGAGACTCGACGGGGTGACGTATCTGGCGCTTCAGAATATTCAAGGGATGTACGCAGGGGGTGAAGGGGCAGTTAAGTCTTCTCTGTCGGGAGTTGCCCGCCCACTTCAGACCCGGCTCATGCTCGAACGCGCCGAGCGGATACTCCGGGAGAACGGAGCTTCATACAAAGACGTCGTGAGGACGTGGTTCTATGTCTCTGACATTCTCGGCTGGTACGCTGCGTTCAACAAGGCGAGGAACGAGAAGTACGGAGAGTTCGGCATCATGCCGGGTCCGGGTGACAGAGAGTTGCTCCTTCCCGCCAGCACCGGGATACAGGGAGTAACACAATCAGGCGCGGCGTGCGCAATGGATTTGATAGCGGTCCTTAACAGCGAAAATTGCACAAGAAAGCTTTCAAACCCATCGCAGCTCGATGCCTTCCGTTATGGTTCTGCCTTTTCACGTGCTTCTGTTGTGAGAAATGGAAGTGCAGATTTCATAGAGGTTTCAGGCACTGCAGCGATCGATGAGCATGGTGTGAGCCTCTATCCGGGAAACATCCGCGCACAGATAGACTGCACATTCGATAAGGTGCAAACTCTGCTCGCACAGGAGGGCGCGGAGCTGAAGGACATCTGTTCCGCAACAGTGTTTGTCAAACAATCAGGGTTCGCAGAAATCTTTTATGAGATGGCAGCAGCCCGCGGACTTGAAGATCTTCCTTGCGTATGCGTTGTTGCAGATGTATGTCGCGAGGAATTGCTATTTGAAATGGATGCGGAGGCAGTTGTGAAGCCAGGGACAAAGGTTCAAGGAGCAGGGAATTCAAGTGAATAATAACAGCAATGCAAAAGAAAGGAGAGAATAAGATGAAAAACAGAATTATGGTTTTTGGAGGTAATTTTTAAACGCAGGTGAGAGATTTTTGGGGGGCGTCATTGCGGAGCGAAGCGATGTGGCAATCTTATGCACTAAAGACAGGATTCTTCACTTCGTTCGGAATGACAGTTAAGGAAGGAGGAATTATGAAGTTTTTCAGATTCAAAGCTATTTTTGTAATAACGTTAGTCTTTCTTTTCGCATTCGCAGCCATAGCATTCGCCGCGGAGCAGAAAAAGCCCAACATCCTCGTCATCTGGGGTGACGATATCGGCTATTGGAACGTCAGCGCCTACAATCAGGGAATGATGGGGTACAAGACGCCTAACATTGACCGCATCGCAAAAGAAGGCGCCATGTTCACCGACTGGTACGGCCAGCAGAGCTGCACAGCGGGCCGCGCGGCTTTCATAACCGGGCAGACGCCATTCCGCACGGGTCTGCTTAAGGTCGGCTTGCCGGGCGCCAAGGAAGGATTGCAGAAGGAAGACGTGACCTTAGCCGAGTTGCTAAAGGCCCAGGGCTACATGACCGCACAGTTCGGCAAGAACCATCTCGGCGACCGCGATGAACACCTGCCCACAGCTCACGGGTTCGACGAGTTCTTCGGCACTCTTTATCACCTCAACGCCGAGGACGAAGCGGAACACCCCGACTACTTCAAGGACCCAGAGCTAAAGAAGAGTTTCGCAACGCGTGGTGTGATCCACACTTGGGCACAGCCTGATGGTACACAGAAGATCGAAAGCACCGGTCCGCTAACAAAGAAGCGCATGGAGACTTTTGATGAGGAGATTGCCAAAGGCTCGATGGAATATCTTGAGCGCGCGAAGAAAGCTAACAAGCTGTTCTTCCTCTGGGTGAACTTCACCCGCATGCATGTCTGGACTAGACTGAAACCTGAGAGTCAGGACAAGACCGGCCTTGGCCTTTATCCCGACGGCATGGTGGAACATGACGGCCTCGTCGGCCAGGTGCTCAACAAGCTCAAGGAACTCGGCCTCGAAGAAAACACCATCATCATTTATTCCACCGACAATGGCGCCGAGGTCTTCACGTGGCCCGACGGCGGCCAGACGCCATTCCGCGGCGAGAAGGGAACCAACTGGGAAGGCGGCTTCCGCGTGCCGACGTTAGTACGTTGGCCCGGAGTGATCAAGCCTGGCACTGTCTTCAACGACATCGTGGCGCATGAAGACTGGATCCCCACACTGATGGCTGCAGTCGGTGAGCCGGACATTAAAGAGAAGCTGAAAAAAGGACTGAAGGTCGGAGACAAAACCTTCAAGGTGCATCTCGACGGCTATAACGAGATGGACTACTTTGCCGGCAAGGCTCCAAGCCCGCGCAAGGAGTTCTTCTACTTCAACGATGACGCCCAACTGGTAGCGCTCCGGTACAACCAGTGGAAACTCGTCTTCGCCGAACAACGCGCGCACGGCGGAGATGTCTGGCAGGAGCCGTTTGTAACGCTGCGCTTGCCCAAGCTCTACAACATCCGCTCCGATCCGTTCGAGACCGCCGACCACAGCATGGAATACTGGCGATGGAGAGCGGAACATATGTTCTTGCTGGTGCCAGCGCAGCAGTACGTCGGGCAATTTCTGAGCACCTTCAAGGAGTTTCCACAGCGCCAGAAGGTCGGCAGCTTCTCGCTCGACAGGGTGCTGGAGTCGCTCCAGAAGGGAACCGCCAAGTGACGTTGCGCCTCTGACAGAAAGTAACTCCCCCACCCCCCTCTTAAGTTAAGAGGGGGAGCAGAGGGGGCGTTATGAGGAAAAAGGGCAAGGAGACGATGAGGGCGGGATTATACGCGTACATAAGCAACATCGGAGAATTATCAACAATAATGATAAAGAGAATTCTCATGCACCAATTTTCATGCCCCGGCTTGACAGGTCCCGAATGCTTTCGGGCCAGGAGAAACTGGATGCTCCGATCAAGCATGCCCTCGAAGGTAGTTATCGGGGGTCGGAGCATGACATTTTATTCATATTTACTTACTGAGGTAATGATCATAAGTTTTTTTGTTTTCATTGTAGCTATCAGCATCGACCACGCCTTTGCACGCCAAACCTTAAAACCCACAGGTTATGCCGGTTCAGTGAGCTGCCGCGAGTGTCACGAAAAATTCTATACACTCTGGTCCACGTCTCATCACGGCCTTGCGATGCAGCCGTATACAAAAACATTCGCTGAGAATAACCTTACTCCGCAGACAGAAGACATAACAATCAAGAAAAAGAACTACCGCTTTGATATCAAGAAAGGAATAGTTACCGAGAGTTTTAAAAAGAACAGGAAGAATTATCCGGTGAAGCACGTGATGGGCGGAAAGTATGTCTATTTTTTCCTTACTCCCATGGAACGCGGAAGATTGCAGGTGCTTCCCGTCTCGTATGATATGAAGAAGAAAACATGGTATGACACAACGGCAAGCTTCATACGTCATTTTGTCGACACAACTGACCGGCCTGTGGACTGGAAAGATCCAATGCTGACCTTTAATACGGCTTGTTATGGATGCCACGTCAGTCAGTTGAGCACGAACTATGATCTGAAAACAGATTCATACAAATCCACATGGACAGAGCCCGGCATCAATTGCGAGACCTGCCATGGCCCAGGCGAGGAACACAACAAGATAGCAAAGGCCGCTCCGAAAGGACAGTCCCTCAAAGAGATGAAGATCATCAGCACAAAAACAATGACGCCTGAACAGCGTGATCACATGTGCGCATCCTGTCATACCAAGGGAGGATCGATTACCGCAGGCTTTGCTCCCCGCGACAGGTATTTCGACCATTTCGATCTTACAACGCTCGAACACCCGGACTTTTATCCCGACGGCAGGGACCTGGGAGAAAATTATACCTATACACTTTGGATGATGAGCCCCTGCGTGAAAGCAGGGAAGCTTGAATGCATGCACTGCCATACGTCAAGCGGACGGTACCGGTTTAAACGGGAGAAGTTTAATGACGCATGCATGCCCTGCCACGAGAAGCATGTGAAAGATCCTTCTCAGCATACGCACCATAACCCTGACAGCGAAGCAAGCAAATGCATCTCCTGCCATATGCCGAAGACCGAGTTTGCCCGCATGAACCGGAGCGACCACTCCATGCGGCCGCCGATGCCTGCGGCGTCAATTGCATTCAAATCACCGAATGCCTGCAATATCTGTCACGCGGACAAAGAGGCCCGATGGGCGAACGACTTTGTACATCAGTGGAGGACGCGGGATTATCAGTCACCTGTGATCCATGTTTCCGGTTTAATTGAAGCGGGACGGAAGAGAGACTGGAACAGACTTGAAGAGATGCTTTCGTATATCGCAAACAAAGACCGCGATCAAGTCTATGCGACCTCGCTCATCCGTCTTCTCATGGCATCTCATAACGAGAAAAAATGGCCTGTGCTCATAAAGGCGCTAAACGATCCTTCTCCTCTCGTGAGGTCTGCTGCAGCCGAGGGTCTCCAGAATTACTTGACTCCTCAATCCGTTGAAGCGCTTCTGAAAGCAACTCGTGATGGGTACCGGCTTGTCCGGATAAGGGCTGTTTCATCTCTGGCAGCAGTTCCTGTTGAATATATACCCGAACAACAGCGTAACAATTTCCGGAGTGCATTGAATGAACTTAAAGCATCCCTCATGGCACGGCCCGATGACTTCGGGTCGCACTATAACCTCGGCAATTATTATATGAACCTCCGTGAATACAAAAAGGCTGCAGCATCATTTGAGACTGCGATAAAGCTCAGACCCGACGCGGTTGCTTCTTACGTCAATGCATCGATGACATATGTAAATCTCGGCGATAAGAAAAAGGCCGAGGAGAGCCTGCGAAAAGCACTCAAGATAGAGCCTGAGAATGCTGCTGCGAACTTCAACTTAGGACTGCTCATGGCCGAACTGGGGCGGATGGGAGAGGCTGAATATGCCTTAATGACTGCATTCATGGCAGACGCTCAGATGGCACAAGCCGCATATAACCTCTGCATCATCCTCGCCAAAGACCGGATTGTAGAAGCTATCGGATTCTGCAAAAAGGCGCACGAAATCCGGCCGGATGATCCGAGGTATGCTTACACCCTTGCGTTTTACCTGAATCAAAAGGGTGAAAGGGATGAGGCAGTAAAAACTCTGAATGATCTCATTCAGAAGCACTCGGAGTACAGGGACGCACAATTGCTTTTAAAGGAGATTACGGGCAACAAATAGGAACCGTTCTAAAGAGAAAGGAGGAGTGAAATGAAAAAGTTGAAATTCTTAGGAAATGTTTTTGCTGTCCTTCTTACCGTCTTCATTCTCTGTTCTTCGGGCACGGCAGCAGAGACAGAAGAGATGAGAAAGCTTGATCGCACAGTTTTGCCGGTTGCTGAGCCGGAATATCCGCCGATTACTGAAATCGATGCGCGGAAGGCTACGCCGCCGCCCCGCTTCGAGGTCAAGGCCACCAAGGGCGCGCCCAACGTGGTCATCGTCTTAATTGACGACATGGGGTTCGGTCATATGAGCACATTCGGCGGCGCTATTCAGTCGCCGACACTGGAGCGGCTCGCGCAGAACGGGCTGCGTTACAACCAGTTCCATACCACGGCGCTTTGTTCTCCGACCCGCATGGCCCTGCTGACGGGCCGAAACCATCACGTTAACAACGCGGGCGCCATCATGGAACTGGCGACGGCCTTTCCGGGCAACACCGGCGTGCGCCCGAACAGCGTGGCGCCGCTCGCGGAGACACTGCGGCTGAACGGGTACAGCACGGCGGCGTTCGGCAAGTACCACGAGACCGCGCCATGGGAAGTCTCGGTTTCGGGGCCATATGACCGTTGGCCGACGCGCTCCGGCTTCGACAAGTTCTACGGCTTCATCGGCGGCGAAACCAACCAGTGGGCGCCCGCTATCTACGACGGCGTGACGCGGGTCGAGGTTCCGCACGATCCGAACTATCACTTCACCACGGACATGACCGACCAGGCCATCGCCTGGATGCGGTTCCAGCAGGCCATGACGCCTGACAAGCCGTTTTTAGTCTATTTCGCGCCCGGCGCAACACACGCGCCGCACCATGTGCCGAAGGAGTGGATCGAAAAGTACAAGGGCAAGTTCGACCAGGGCTGGGACAAGCTGCGTGAGCAGACGCTGGAGCGGCAGATCAAACTCGGCGTCGTGCCGCAGGGCACGAAGATCACGTCTCGCCCCGCGGAGATCCCGGCTTGGGACTCGCTTTCGGCCGACCAGAAGCGGTTGTTCGCACGGCAGATGGAGACTTTCGCGGGCTTTGCCGAACATACCGACTATGAAATAGGCCGGCTGGTGCAGGCGATCCGGGACATGGACGAACTCGACAACACGCTGTTTTTCTACATCGTGGGCGACAATGGTTCGAGCGCTGAAGGCGGGCCGGACGGCACCTACAACGAGCTGCTGGCGCTCAACGGCATTATCAGCGACGTCTCGTCCCAAATGAAGCACATCGGTGAATGGGGCGGGCCGATGACGTATCCGCATTTCTCGATCGGCTGGGCCCACGCCGGCAACGCGCCGTTCCAGTGGACGAAACAGGTCGCGTCGCACTTCGGCGGCACGAGAAACCCAATGGTGATCCACTGGCCCGGGCGGATAAAGGCCAAGGGCGAGGTACGCTCGCAATTTCACCATGTAATTGACATTGCGCCCACAGTGCTTGAAGCGGCCGGACTGCCGCAGCCGACAATGGTCAACGGCACGAAGCAGCGGCCGATGGACGGCGTCTCGATGCTCTACACCTTTGACGATGCGAAGGCCGGGGACCGCCGCACTACGCAGTACTTCGAGATGTTCGGTAACCGCGCCATCTATCATAACGGCTGGGTCGCGGCCACGCGCCATTCGATTCCATGGTTGATGGCCGAGCTTCCGTCGTTCGATAAGGACCGCTGGGAACTTTACAACGTGACGGAAGACTTCAGCCAGGCCAATGACCTTGCCGCGCAGCATCCGCAGAAGTTGAAAGAGTTGCAGGATGTGTTTGTCAAAGAAGCGATCCGCAACAATGTGTTCCCGCTCGACGACCGCCGTGTGGAGCGCTTCAATGCCGCGATTGCGGGACGGCCCGACCTCGTGGGGACCCGCACCTCGCTGACACTGTATGAAGGAATGACAGGCATCACGGAAAACGCCTTCATCAATATCAAGGGAAGATCACATACGATCACGGCGGAGGTGGACATCCCGCAGGGAGGGGCCGAAGGAGTGATTATCGCTCAGGCCGGCCGGTTCGGAGGCTGGAGCCTGTACATGAAAGACGGCCTGGTCCACGATGTGTACAATTTCGGCGGCCTGGAGCGGTTCACGGTTTCTTCTCCGCAAAGGCTTGCGCCGGGACGGCACGCGATACGCTATGACTTTATCTATGACGGCGGCAAGCCGGGCTCCGGCGGGTTAAGCCGGCTCAGCGTTGACGGTGGGAGGGCAAACGAGACGCGCGTTATGCGCACGATGCCTTTCGCTTACTCCGCCGATGAGGGAGTCGATGTCGGCATGGACAACGAGACGCCGGTTACGGAGGAATATAGGGAAGGCAACAATAAGTTCACCGGCAAGATCGACAGGGTAACAGTGGAAGTTAAATAAAAGAGCCAGACGGAATGATGATTTGGAGGTACATGGAGGGATATTTTAACCCTCGTTGCGATCCATTTCAGTAGGAGGAAGAGATGAAATCGCGAAGTCTTGGGGTCATGATATTACTGGGGTTGCTGTTTGCGGTGACTCCAGGGTTCGGCCAGGAGGCGAGCGAGGCTGAACTTGCGAAAAAGACTCAGAACCCGGTGAGCGATCTGATAAGTCTGCCGTTTCAGAACAACCTGAACCTCGGCTACGGGCCGGAGAACGAAGTCCAGAACATCCTTAACATCCAGCCGGTTGTTCCCTTATCGCTCAGCAGCGACTGGAATCTCATCACACGGACAATCCTGCCGGTCATCCATACCGACTGGCCCATTGACGGGAATGGTCTCGGCGATCTCAACATATCGCTCTTTCTTTCACCTGCCAAGTCGGGCAAAATCATCTGGGGGTTAGGGCCTGTCATCGCAATGCCTACAGCAACCGATGATCTGATAGGAAGCGGAAAATGGAGCACAGGCCCGACAGCCGTTGTTCTGACCATGCCGGGGCGATGGGTTGTCGGTATTCTCGCAAATCATCTCTGGGACTTTGCCGGGCAGAGTGACAGAAGTCATGTAAACGCGACTCTGATTCAGTATTTCATCAATTACAATTTACCGGACGGCTGGTATCTCTCCTCTGCGCCGATCATCACAGCTAACTGGAGTGCTGACAGTTCAAGAGATATATGGACGGTTCCCTTCGGCGGCGGCGGAGGCAAGATTTTCAGGATAGGAAAGCAGCCGATGAATGCGCAGCTTCAGGCATTCTACAACGTGGAGAAACCTCAGGTAGGCCCTGACTGGACATTGCGGTTCCAGCTCCAGTTCCTGTTCCCAAAATAATTGGTTCTGCCCGGGCAGATTTCAGCTGAAAATTTTGCATAGAAGGAGGAAATGCCGAATGATGACGAGACATTGCAGAATGGTTGCACGGAGGAGACAGAAAGGAATATTGCATTTGGCTCTGGCAGTGACGATTGCTGTCTGTGGCATGCTTTTGTTTCCTCAGATGGCGGTTCCTGTTATGGCGGGTTCGGACGGTTCAAAGCCTGTTGCCGTCATCGACGGGACCCTGCAGGTCAGCGTCGGGAAAACCGTTTATCTCGACGGGTTTTTCAGCAAGAATCCCGGCGGGGGCGAGCTTGATTATGTCTGGACGTTGGTATCCAGCCCCGAAGGAAGCTTAGCCACAATAGAAGACAGTAATGACAGACAAGCCCAATTCCGGCCAGATGTGGCCGGTACTTACAAAGTGAAGCTTATCGTAAACAATGGTCTTGTGGACAGCGACCCCGCTTATGCGGTCATCACCGTTACTAAGGAGGAAAACCAATGATAATTAAAGATCGAGGCGGCAGAAATAATGAAGGACTTTTGTCCGCCGCAATTTTTGTAATCATGTTTCTGTTTGGAATGTCTCTCGGTTCGCAGGCGCTTGCACAGGAAGGGGATAAGACTTATTCAGGCGATTTTTGGTCCCGCTCGACTCTCACTGGTGACTGGGGCGGGACTCGCAATGAATGGGCTGCAAAAGGAGTCACTTTCGACATCAATCTGACCCAGACCGGGATGAGTAACATAAGCGGAGGAAAGAATCAGGGCTGGGAGTACAGCGGACGTGGCAGCCTTACGCTCAATATCGACACCCAGAAACTCGGATTGTGGCCTGGCGGGTTCTTCACAGTGGAAGTCGAAGGGAATTATAACAAATCCATTAACTTCGATACCGGCGCAGTCATGCCGGTGAATACAAACCAGTTGTTTCCAATGCCGGGTGACCAGGAACTGAATATACCCGAAGTTGCATTTACCCAGTTCCTTTCGCACTATTTCGGTGTTATCCTCGGGAAACTCGATACAACATCCGGTGATCCGAATGAGTTTGCCCACGGCAAAGGAGACAAGCAGTTTTCCAATCTGGCATTCAATTTCAACCCGGCTGCGCTTTTGACGGTGCCCAACTCTGCACTTGGGGCCGGCGTAATCATCCTTCCGACAAAAGATCCCAATGAAGCCATTATAAGCATGATGGTGATCGACTCCAACGGAAAGGCGAACAGGAGCGGGTTTGACACTGCATTCGAGGGAAACAACACATACGGCATCGAGGGCAGAGTCAGGACAGACTTCTTCGGAATGACAGGACATCAACTCTTTGGTGTGTCATATTCCGGAAAGGACTTCGCTTCACTTGATCAAGGTCTGCGATTTATTATCGAAAACGGAGCTATCGAAAAAGAGGATAATTCCTGGGCGTTTCACTATAACTTTGACCAATACATTTACGAACCTAAAAAAGGCCGGGGTATAGGCATCTTCGGAAGATTCGGAATATCGGATGGCGATGCAAACCCCATCCACCACTTCTACAGTATTGGGCTTGGCGGAAAGGGAGTTATCCCCTCCAGGGAATTGGATGAATTAGGCATAGGTTATTACTATGTCGATGTAAGCAATCCAAAATTCACCGGACCTCTTGCGGACAGGTCGTTTCTTAGGGATGAATACGGAGTTGAGGCTTACTACAATATCGCAATAACGCCATGGATGAAGTTGACGCCGGACATACAGGTCATAAGACCCGCTCAAAAACAGGTGTTGCAGATTGACGAAGACACTTTATTGCTCAGCAAGAAAAAAGATGTTGATACGGCGACTGTCATCGGCCTCAGGCTCCAGGTTGTTTTTTAATTAGGGCATTAGGGCAATAAAAGGGAGGAACATCCATGAATAAGATGACCAGTAGCAGCGCGCAGGGGCCCGCGACGCTCGCTTTCCACTGCAAATCACCCGAAGCCCCCTCTGCACTGCGAAGAAAAATAGCGACAATCGTTATGGGTCTCTTCGCCATGATAGTGGTCGCCGGGTGCGCCTCGACCAAGGTCACCAGCCGCGAGCAACTCGTGACCGAGCAACTTCCACGACCCGCTCACATCTGGGTGTACGACTTCGCAGCCACGGCAGCCGATCTTCCGGTTGACTCCGCACTTGCCGGCCAGCATTCAGGGGATGCCACGTCCCAAACTGCCGAGCATATTGCGACCGGCCGGGAGTTGGGCGTTCAAATTGCGGCGCAGTTGGTCGAGGAGATCCGCGGCATGGGACTGCCCGCAGAGCACGTGGTGCCGGGAACGGCACAGCTGATTAACGACATTGTAATCCGGGGCTATCTCATTTCATTCGATGAGGGCGATGCCACGAAGCGTGTCGCAATCGGATTTGGGTCCGGTTCGTCCGAGTTGAGAGTAGCAGTTGAGGGCTTCCAGATGACGGCTGAGGGATTGCGCAAACTCGGGTCCGGCACAACAGCGTCCGGCGGTAGCAAATCTCCAGGGACGGCCGTTGGAGTTGCCGGCTTACTTGCAACACACAACCCGGCTGGGCTTATCGTTAGCACCGGGATGAAGGTGTATGGAGAAAAGAGCGGCAGCAGCAAGGTTGAGGGCAGAGCCAAGCAGACCGCCAAGGAAATTGCCAATGTGCTCAAGGAGCGATTCAAACAACAGGGCTGGATCAAATGATGACGCGTGATCGGGATTTTATTGACAGGAAAGAGAATCGTATGCGACTCGATGGAAAAGCAGTTCGGGTAAAAAAGTGATGCGAAGGCAAAAGGAGGAACAACTATGAAACGAACCAAACTTATTACCGTTCTGTGTCTCACTTTGGCTTTGGCCATTGCGCTGCCGGCGCTGGCGCAGGACGCGGGTGAACTCACCAAAGAGAAGGCCGAGAAGGCGCACCCAGCCAAACCGACTTACTCGCCTTACGCCAATCGCAACTTTCCCACCCGCCCGTTCTTCGGCGATACCCATCTGCACACTGCAGTTTCGATGGACGCAGGGGCATCGGGCACCCGCCTCGGCCCGCGCGACGCCTACCGTTTTGCCCGCGGCGAACAGGTCACCTCGTCCACCGGCCAGCCCGTCAAGCTCTCCAGGCCTCTCGATTTTCTGGTTGTGGCCGACCACTCGGACGGCATGGGCTTTTTCCCTTTGATCCTTGCGGGCGACCCAAAGATCATGGCCGACCCGCAGGGTCGCAAGTGGAATGAGATGATCCATGCCGGACAGGGCGCGGACGCGGCTATGGATATCATTGTCAACTTCGGCAAGGGGACGATTTCTAAAGAGATCCTCCCTGTCCCGGGGACGCCTGCGTACCGGAGCGCCTGGGAGGAGACCATCAAGGCCGCTGAAGAAGCGAATGATCCAGGCCGGTTCACTGCCTTCATAGGCTATGAATGGACCTCCAACACGGGCGGCAACAACCTTCACCGGAACGTCATATTCCGGGACAACGGCGCAAAGGCCATTCAGGTCGAGCCGTACACAACCATGAAGCCGCTCGGCAGCGACAATCCTGTGGACCTGTGGAAGTGGATGTCCGCTTATGAGGAGAAGACCGGCGGCAACGTGCTGGCAATAGCCCACAACGGCAATCTGTCCAACGGCCGGATGTTTCCAGTCGTCGAGGCTTTCGGGAAGAAGCTCGACCGCGAATACGCTCAAACGCGCGCCAAGTGGGAGAGGCTCTATGAGACCACCCAGACCAAGGGCACCGGTGAGGC
>JBFLXP010000042.1:0-13471 GCA_040757315.1 Nitrospirota bacterium | reverse complement strand
CTCCGGAGGGTCATCCACGTGCTCAAGAACATGGTTCAACGCAATGACGTCCACACTCCCATCGGGAATGCTCCAATTCAGCGCACTTCCCGTTTTTATCTTTATTCCGTATTTTTCCCGTGCGTAAGCAGCCGTTTCATCGTTGAGTTCAACGCCGAGAACGTCCCACCCATTTCGCCGCATAATATGCAGGAATAAGCCCCGTCCGCAGCCTATGTCCACTATGCGTCCGCCCTTCTTGAATTTTTCAACCCGTTTCTTACGCTGATATCTGAATAAATAGATGAGGAATTCGAAGAAAATGTGGAAGCGTTTGCCGGAGATTATTCTGTAGCTTCCCGTAGAATAGAGTTCCGATATATCTTCGGCCGATGGTTTCGGTACGGTAAAACCAACTCTGCACCCTCTGCAATAGAAGACGGCGTATATTTCTCCGTTTTTTTGAATATTGTCGAGGGCCTTCCCGTGTACCACTTCCTTGCAGAAAGGACAAGAAATCCTATCTTCTGCGTTCATCTCTAAGAAAAGATTCAACCCAGAACGGCATCGTTATTTCGGCCGCTACTTCACCACTCCCGAATACTTATAATACGCTGCGCAGCTTCCTTCGGTGCTTACCATACAGGCGCCGACGGGGTGTTCCGGTGTGCATGCTTTGCCGAAGAGCTTGCAGTCCGTAGGTATCTTGACGCCCCTCAAGACGTATCCGCACTGGCAGCCTTTCGGCTCCGGGGCATCGGGAAATTCCTGCGCAAATATTCTCCTGACGTCAAACCGGCTTGCACTTTCCCGCAGTTTCAGACCGCTGCCGGGTATCACGCCGATCCCCCTCCAGTTCGCATCGCAGGGCTCGAAGTATTCATTGATCAGAGACATTGCTTTCGGGTTGCCCTCTTTCCTGACGACCCTGGTATACTGGATCTCTATCGCGGCTCTGTTCGAAGCGATCTGGTCGAGGAGCATAGCGATGGCCGTCAGGATGTCCTCTGCATCGAATCCGGTCACAACGGACGGCACCTTATGGTCGGTCGCTATAAACTCATATGGTTTTGTGCCGATGATCGTGCTCACATGACCCGGGAGGATGAACCCGTCTATCTTGAGATCAGGGGAACTGATAAGTGCCTTGAGGGCCGGCGGCACGACCTTGTGAGCTGAATAAATATAGAAATTGCCGACTCCCAACCGTTTAGCTTCAAAGAGCGTCCCGGCAATAGAAGGAGATGTGGTCTCAAACCCCGTCGCAAAGAAGACGATGTTCTTACCCTTGTTTTCCATTGCCATCTTCAGGGCGTCCATGGGTGAGTAAACGATGCTGATGCGTGCGCCCTCGGCCTGCGCGTGAAAAAGAGACTTTTTGCTGCCCGGAACTCTCATCATGTCGCCGAAGGTGGTGAGGACGCTTCCGTCCATTCCCGATATAGCAATGGCGGCATCCACATCCTTAATCGGAGTTACGCAGACCGGGCATCCGGGCCCGCTCAGGAGACCGATCTCCTTGGGGATTACACCCCTGATGCCGTGCCTGAAGATTGCCACAGTATGAGTTCCGCAGACCTCCATGAATTTCACGGGCCTGCCGATCTTATTCATCAGCTTACCTATCTGATCGATCACTTTCTTCATCATAATAAACTCCTTCTTCTGAAAAATTCGAAATTCCAAGTTCTAAATCCTAAACAAATTCGAATTCCCCAAAAAACAAACTGCCGAAACCGCTTTTCACTGTAACCCTTCAGTGAAGGGGGGAACATAACTCCCCCAACCCCCTCTTACCTTAAGAGGGGGTTCTTATCCTCCCCTTAATCCGTCAATACGCAAGACGGAAAGGGGAGGTTAGGAGGGGTTATGATTTCCCACGCTTCGTTGAAGACTTACTTTTCACTCTCTGTTTAGTATTTAGGGTTTCGAATTTAGTATTTGCTTTAAAGTAGCCCCAATTTGAGCCTTTCTCTTATTATATACGCCTGGCCCAGAGAAATTCCCGCGTCGTTGGTCGGGACCTTGTCATGGATCAGGACATTCATGCCGGACGAACGCAGTCTGTCAATGGTCCGCTCGAGCAGATACATATTCTGGAAGACACCGCCGCAGAGGGCAACGTCTCTGATTCCGTGAAGCGAAGACAGTTTCTCGACGATCCTCGAAATGACCGTTACGATCGTATTGTGAAATTTCGAAGAGATGATGCCGGCGTCTGTCCCTTTCTTCACGTCTTCCACGATTCGGAGGATAGTATGCGAAAAATCGACTTCCATCGTCTCCTTGAATTTTATGTCCACGGGATAGTCATCAACAATTCCGGCCCGGGTAACGGCTTCGAGCGCGATAGCCGGCTCGCCCTCGAAAGTGCCTTTGTCGCAAACGCCGATCATCGCGGAAATGGCGTCAAAAAGTCTCCCGGCGCCCGATGAGAGAGGGGAGAACTGTTTGTTATCCAGGATCTGCAGGATCGAAGATATCCTTTCTTTGCCGTACCGCTTTATGAAACCGATCGAATCGAGATAGTCGAAAACTTCGCCGCCCGTCGCACTTTTGATATGGCTTATCGCTATGCGCCACGGTTCTTTTACCGCTGATTCGCCCCCCGGAAGCGGCACGTATTTGAGATGTCCCGCGCGTTTGAACCCTTCGATATCGGCAATCAGAAATTCCCCTCCCCAGAGATTCCCGTCAGTACCGTATCCCGTCCCGTCAAAGGACACACCGATGACCTTGTCCTTCAGTCCTTTCTCAGCCATTACCGATGCCACATGGGCATAGTGGTGCTGAATCGGAAACTTCTTTATGCCCTCCTGTCGCAAGGCCCACTGAGTGGAAAGATACATGGGATGAAGGTCATAGGCAAGCGCAACCGGCTTGACCCGATAGACGGACTTCAGATTCCTGAGACTCTCCTCGAAAAACTGAAGGGTTTCGAAATTCTCCATATCGCCGATATGCTGGCTCGGAATCGCGAAGCTTCCCTTCGTGAGGGTGAATATGTTCTTGATGTCCGCCCCGCAGCCGAGCACTTCGGGCCCGTCTTCATGAAGCGGGACAGGGTCGGGCACATAGCCCCTTGAGCGGCGGACGAAAGATAAAGAGAGCCGGCGGTGCTCGCTTAAAGGGGCGGCAACCTCAAAATTATTCACCCTAACTACCGAATCGTCAACCCTCATGAATATGTCGCGGTCATGTATGAGAAAGGCGTCCGCAATATCCGAAAGCTTTGACATGGCCTCGTCATTATCGATCACGATCGGCTCTTCGGCGATATTACCGCTCGTCATGACAAGGGCTTCGAAATTGGTGTTGAGTGTTGAGTGCTGAATGTTGAATGCTGACCGATCAGAATCGCGAGACGCTGAAATTTCGGATTTCGGATTTCGGATTTCGGATTTTCCTCTACCCACCGGATGGTAAAACAACAAATAATGTAATGGCGTATACGGCAGCATGAAGCCGATGCAGGGATTCTTGGGCGACACAGCTTCCGGAAGCCCATTATGTTTCTTGTTCAGCAGCACAATCGGCCTTCTGTTCGAGACGAGATGAGCTTCCTCTGCTTCGGAGACTTCACAGAACTTTCTGATTGCTTCGACGTCCGGAGCCATCAGGCCGAATGGCTTATTGCTCTTTCTCTTCTTCAGCCTGAGTTTGTTCACTGCTTTTTCGTTCGTAGCATCGCAGGCCAGATGGAAACCCCCAAGTCCCTTGATCGCAACGATTTTCCCACTCTTGAGAAGTCGGATCGTCTCCTTTATCGGATCTTTTTCACCCTTGACTCTTAACTTTTCGCTTTTGACTTTCAACTGGACTTTTGGTCCGCAGACAGGGCATGCGTTCGGCTGGGCATGAAATCTCCTGTCAAACGGGTCATGATATTCCCGGTCACAGTCGGGACACATTTTGAATACAGCCATGGTAGTGTTCGGACGGTCATAAGGAACGGACTTGGTTATCGTATATCTCGGACCGCAATTAGTGCAGTTCGTGAACGGATATAGGTATCGCCTGTCGTTCTTATCCAGCATTTCCCGGAAACAGTCCTTACAGACGGAAACGTCCGCCGAAACTAAAGTGAAGCTCCCCTCGTCCTTGCTTTCGAGAATCGTGAAATCCTTATACCCGTGATACGGGAGATTGACGATATCGACGGACATGATCTGTGAAAGCGGAGGTGCTTCCGTTTTCAGCCGGTCGATGAACGCAGGAATGTTCTCTCCTTCAATCTCGATTGAAACCCCTTCTGAGGAATTAAGGACAGTTCCGTTGAGATGCAATGATGTGGCCAGACTGTAGACAAACGGCCGGAATCCAACCCCCTGAACGATGCCTTTTACGACAATTTTTACTCGAACAGGTTCCATATTGAGTTCTGGGGTGTTTGTCATTCCGGCCAAGCCGGAATGACAGATAAAGGAACAAATTCACGGTGTTCGGGCATCGCACGTGTGTCAGTACTATTCAGATTAAAATGCTTCCCTCTCCCTATTTCTTCACCAGCGACTGCAGCCACCCGGTCCATTCGCTGATTCCCTGTCCGGTCTTGCATGAGACCTCGAATATCTTAAGATTCCGGTTCAATGACAGGGAATCGTTCTTTATCTTGCCCATGTCCACATCCGTATAGGGGAGGAGATCGATCTTGTTGAGGAGGAGTGCAGACGATTCCTGAAACATCAAAGGATACTTGAGGGGCTTATCGTGCCCTTCGGCAATACTGAGGAGCATGACTTTTATGTCCTCGCCAACCTTGAATTCGGCGGGGCAGACGAGATTTCCTACATTCTCTATGATAAGAAGGTCAAGGTCTTTCAGGGGCATATCGGGTAACACTTCCCTCACCATATTCGCATCGAGATGACACCCGCCGCCGGTATTAATCTGGACAACAGGGACGCCCAGAGCGTCGATCCTCTGCGCATCGTCGGTCCCAGCGATATCTCCCTCTATCACGCCTATTTTTACCTTATCCTTCAACTCCTGAATAGTGCGTACGATAAGAGATGTCTTACCCGCGCCCGGTCCGCTCATCATATTTATGACGTAAACTCCGGCTTCCTCAAATATCTTTTTGTTTTCAGCGGCAATCCTGTCATTCGCCTCGAGGATGTTTGTTACGACCTTGACTTTCATAAATCAGAAAACCTCCATCTCGTCAACATTCAATTCTCTGCCGGTATCCACCCGGATCGAGAACCCTTTGCAATGCGGGCAGCAAATGACGTACACGTCATCGACCGTGAATTCCTTACCGCATTCCTTACAGAAACCGCTGACCGGAACTTCATCGATTGCGAGAGACGCCTTTTCGGCAATTGTACCGATCTTCGCCGCCTCAAAGGCAAAAAGAAGGGCGTCGGGCACAACACCCGCCGCTTTACCGATCTTGACCTTTATTAATTCAATGCCTGAATAACCTTGCTTCTTACAATTCTCTACAGCGATATCGAGAATACCCTGCGCGATTCCAACCTCATGCATTCGGCTCCTTGGACAACTTCTCTTTCTCTTTCTCGTATGCCTCTTTCCCCGCCTCGATAGCCGACGTAATCATCGACTTTTTCTCGTCAAAGTATCCCTTCCCCTTGTCGACGCCGCTCGTGACTTTCTCTTTCATGTCTTCGACGTAATCCATGGCTTTGTCTTTGACATCGTCCGTAAACCGCCGTATCCTCTGTCTTGTTTCACGGCCCGATTCAGGCGCCATCAACAGGGCAAAACCTGCTCCCACGATGCCTCCGAGTAAGAATGAAAGGAATATGCTTCCTGCGCCGTATCCGCCTTCTTCTCTCATTGCTCTCTCCTCCTTCTTGGAAAATGATGTCGCGAAATAAACCACAGAGGGCACAGAGACTACCCTGTTAATATCATGTACCCTCGCCTGTCATGCCGGCTTGTCCGGCATCTTTCTTCGTAACGAGAGAAGAGAGATTCCCGACAAGCGGGAATGACAGCCTGCGGTATTTACGAAATCTATGTATTCTGTCGTTCCTGTTCTATCTATTCTCAGTGTTCTCTGTGGTCAATCTTCTTTCTTGCGTCCCGAAAAGAGATTGCTCAACAAAACCGCCAGCCCTGCCTTAACCCCGGCTTTCAGCCCGGAAGCTTTCACAGCGGTCATTGACGTCACCACTTCAACCAGATCGCTGACTCGCTTCACGTTCCGACCCACGTCCCTGACCGACCCGGACAATGCTTTAACATCGGATGTTACGTCGTTGATGTCTTCAGAAACGCTCCGCAGGCTTCTCAGGGTCATCTGCAATTCGTCAAGGGTGGGTTTAAGCGAACTCTCCGCCGTCTTAAGGATATCATTAAAAGACTGCACGGTTCTCTTCAGATCGATGATCAAAGAGATCAGATATCCGGCAAGTGCCGCAAATGAAACAGCGATAATGATCAACCATATCTGGTTCATAAAACTTATTGTTATTATACCAGAATAATCAGGTCGGTAGAAGTAAAATTCGTCTTAGGGTGTATCGCTTAAGTTGCTTATGGATATCAATTAATCCCCGCCATCCTTCGACAGGCTCAGGATGACAAATGTCGTGGTGATCCGTCAATACGTAAGACGGATGTCGAACCATGACACACTCCGCTGAAGAGCATGTCAGTTTCCAACCCTCTTTGTGGTATGCTAATATTCCGATGACCGATGAGCAGTACATGAAGCGCGCCCTGAGACTTGCCGCAAAAGCGCGGGGAATGACCAGTCCCAATCCTATGGTCGGCGCCGTGCTCGTCAAGAACAACAAAATCATTGCCGAGGATTACCACAGGAGGCCGGGTACTCTCCACGCCGAAGCCCTTGCCGTTAAAGCCGCCGGCAAATCAGCGGCGGGCTCCACCCTTTATGTGAATCTTGAGCCATGCTGCCACACCGAAAAGAGAACCCCTCCGTGTACGAAAGCCTTAATCAATGCCGGTATCCGGAAGGTGGTTGTAGGAATGCCGGATCCGAACCCGAAGGTTTCCGGCAAAGGCGTTCGTGAACTGAAGGATGCGGGGATCGATGTGAAGTCGGGTGTCCTCGAAGACGAATCGAAGAGGCTGAATGAGGCTTATATTAAGTTCATAACGACGGGAAAACCGTTTGTGATCCTCAAAGTGGCCATGACTCTCGACGGCAAGATTGCGACGCCCGAAGGCCAGTCAAAATGGATAACGGGAGAAAAGGCACGCAGAGAAGTCCATCGACTGAGAGGCAGTGTCGATGCGATTTTGACTGCAATAGGGACGGTGAAGGCCGACGATCCGCAATTGACGGTGAGAATCAAGGGTGAGCGGAAACAGCCTTCGAGGATCGTGATAGACCCTGAACTTGAGATTCCCTCAAAAGCCCGCCTGCTTGCAACTCCACCCGAGACAATTATTATCACAAGAAGGCATGATCACAAGATGGAATATCTCAGGAAATCAGGGATAGACATCATTCCTTTTCAGGGAAAACTTGACCTTAATTGGTTGATGAAACAGCTTGCCGCGAAAGGCATCGTTTCGGTCCTGGTCGAAGGCGGATCATCTCTGAATGCTCATGTTCTGGAGGACGGCGTTGCGGACAAGGTGATGTTCTTTATCGCCCCGAAGATCATCGGCGGCAGAGAATCCTTCCCTGCGATAGGCGGCAAAGAATTCAGAAGACTTGAGGAGGCATACAGGGTCCACAACACCCGTATCCGGAAGATCGGAGAAGATTTTCTCATTGAGGGATACGTGCGGTAAGTCGGTAACCCCTCCTTACCTCCCCTTAAACGAAAGGGAGGTATAGAATGGAATGCGAAGCACCCTCTTTCTCCCCTCTTAAGATAAGAGGGGTAAGGGGGAGTTATGATGAAGGTGGAAAAACATGACCGAACAAAAAATCCTGATCATTGACACCTGCAAAGAAATGATACAGAGAATAACCTCGCAGCTCGAAGCCGCAGGCTATCCGTCTTTTTCTGCCCATTCAGGTGAATCCGGGATCGATCTGTCGAAGAAGTGGAAGCCCTCGCTGATCTTTGTGAATGCCGGAATCTCAGCCGGCATGAGGGGGCTTCAGATCTGCAAAACCCTGCACGAGACCGAAGGACTGGACCGCATTCCCATCATAATCCTGACACCGAGGGACATAATCATCACAGACCGTGATACTTCTCTCTACGGTATCGTTGATTACCTTACATATGCCTTTGTACCGGAAGAATTGCTCAGGAAAACAAAGTCTCTTCTTCCTCTCTACCGGCAAGAAGGAGAAAGCCCGCATGAAGAGCCCCGGGCGGCTGAACAGGAGCCGCATGTCGAGGCCTCCGGACAGGTTCAAGAACCTCTGACAGAGCAGATCAGTTCTGAACCTGACAGGCAAACCGTCGAGGCCGCACACCTCTCGCCTTTGCCGGGCACGGACTCTCTTGCTGAGGGAAAGATCTCCCTTGCCTTGAAGGGAGAGACCGAAAGGAAAGATTATGATCGGATGTTCGAGAAAAAAAGATTCTTGAAATCCATCTTGCTCGGAGCGGTCATGGTCCTTCTTACAGTTCTCGGAGCCGGCGGGATAATATTCTACGATGACCTTTTGCGTCTTCCCATTCTTCAGAAACCGGAGCCGGATGTCGTTAAATCTTCCGCATTTTCGGAGCAGCAGGCAGCCTTGACAAGATCGCCCCAGGACCCGGAGAAACAGCACTTGGAAGAAAAGAAAGCCGTCGCATCCCAGGATAATGAGCCGATACAGCGGATGACAAAAGAAAATAAGGAATCCCCGCCGCCTCACGAAAGACGGGAGAAGCAAGTCGAAGCGTTGCAGAAAAAGCTGCTCCTCCCTTCCGTTGTAAAACCGTCGGCGCCGGCTAACGGAACTTGTTCTGTTCAGGTGGGTGTCTTCAAGAACGAGACGAACGCAGCCGCCCTCGCCAGAGAGCTTAAAGCCAGAGGCCATCAGGCGCGAGTTCATAAAGAGAAAACCAACAAGGACGCATCCCTTTACAGAGTCCTGCTGGGACGATTTGAGAAGGAGGAGGACGCAAGGAAACTGGCAGATAAGCTGCGGACCGACGAAAAACTCTCTGCAGTATTGTTCAGAGAATAAAGGCGGCCCTTATTCGGATTTTATAAAGGGTCTCATAATAGTCTTTACATTGCCGTCATTCGGGCAGTGTGTTGAGCCGGAATCCAGTGACGTTGCCTTTATGCACTCGGGCAGATTCGATGAGGCGAAGAAAGTCGCTGGATGCCGGATTGAGGACTTCCGGCATGACAGATAAAAAATACAATCCGTGAATATTTCACGGGCTATTCCGCTTTGCCGATTCACCCTTTCACTGAGTCACCGTTCATTCTGTCATCGCGAGCGAAGCGCGGCGATCTCGCAGTCTGAGCGCAGAGAGATTGCTTCACTCCGTTCGCAATGACAAGGAAGAGCAGCGGGAACGGCAGCGCAGGGGCTGCCGCAGCTAATATTCACGGTTAAGTCTCAACGAGTTTCCATCGGTCTCAACCGTGTCTCATATTTATTAGGGCAAATCCCATCGCCTTGAAAGGTTTGAGGGATGACCTCCCTCTCACGCGCCGATAGGATTAACCCAATAGTGCAGAGTCGATCCATGCCTCAAGCTGGTCTCTTGGCAGCGCTCCTGCTACGTCGGCGAGTTTCACTCCGTTCCGGTAAAGCACGAATGTCGGCGTAGCGCGTATCTGGAACCTCGCGCCGAGCGATTGTTCGGCCTCCACGTTTACCCGGACAACCTTGAGGCGCCCGGCCCTTTCGCCGGCAATTTCCATTATGGATGGAGCAAGGCTGCGGCAGTAGCCGCACCATGGAGCCCAGAATTCAACGAGCACCGCGCCGGGCCAGTGCAGGACTTCTTTATCGAAATTTCCCGAAGTCACATCAACTGGATGCCGTGGGAATTCCAAAAAACTTCGGCATTTCCCGCATTTCGGATTCTCGTTCAGCCTGTCTTCCGGCACCCGGTTGACGGCCCCGCATCTGCTGCAGCGAAGAAGGACAGATTTACCGGTCATTCAAAAGACCCTTGATTCATTCTGTCTGAATGTTCGCATTGAAAAAATAAATCGAGTGTCCATTCACGGATTGCTATTGACAGATCCGTCATTCCCCGACTTGATCGGGGAATCCAATCCTTTCTATAGGATCTGGATTGTCCGGTCAAGCCGGACAATGACAAACAATGACATTATAGACAATTCTATCCGATCTCAACCCTTTCAGCTAATCCCTGCACCACCGAACGACGAAGAACCGTTCCTGATAACACTTGCTCCCCGACTTTAGGAGTTTATCAAAAGCCGACGGAAAAGCACAGCATCTTGGACCCCTTGAATCCTTGACCTCTCGAACCCCTCTTCAGGCGGGCACATTCCTCTCCTGTGATAGAATTATCTGGAGACATGAAGACAATTAGAGCGAATTTAGTCGATCTCACGTCAGGCAATCTCTGGTCCAACATCTGGAGAATCTCCTGGCCCATCTTCCTGATCATGGTATTCAACTCCTTTGTTGGGCTGACGGACGTATACGTCGCCGGGCTGATCAGCCCGGATGTTCAGGCGGCGGTCGGATTTATCGGTCAGATCTATTTCCTTATAATCATTATCGCGAATGCGATCAGTATCGGCGTGGTCGCCCTGGTATCAAGGTCAATCGGAGCCGGCGACTATGAGCGCGCAGCGGAGGCCGGGAAGCAATCTCTGATCTCCAGCGTCGGCGTTGCGACCATTCTCACTGTCGGAGGTCTGATTTTCAGTAAAGAGATAGTTGCGGCAACGGGGTTCCCGATAAGGATCAGGGACATTTCGGAACATTTCTTGAGGATATTCACTCTTGCACTTGGTCCGAACTATATTCTGATAATCTCCACAGCCCTTTTTCGGGCAAGCGGGGAAGTAAAAAAACCTCTTGTGACCATGTTTGCGGTCAGTCTGATAAATATCATCGGCGACTTCGCACTCGTCTTCGGTATTTTTCCGTTTCCTCGCATGGGCTATGCAGGCATAGCCGTCGCCACCGCGGCATCGATGATCGCCGGAATGATCATCAATCTTTTCTTCTTCTACTCCTCGACATGGCAAGCCATCTACAAAGGAACATGGACTCCGGTTCCGGATTTGTTAAGGAAGATCATCAGCATCGGATGGCCTGCGGCCCTTCTCCAGGTAGCCTGGAATGCGGGCACTATCGTCCTGTACAACATTCTCGGCAAAGTGGGGGACAAGAGTATCGTCGCCATCGCCTCGATCACGAACGGGCTGAGGATAGAGGCATTCATCTATCTTCCCGCGTTCGCAATGAATATGGCCGCAGCCGTTCTAATAGGACAGAATCTGGGAGCCGGAAATCCGGACAGGGCCGCTCAAGTCGGCTGGAAGATAGCATTTTCCGGAGCGCTGTTTATCAGCTCCGTAGCGCTTGTCGTCTTTATCTGGGCAGTGGAATGCGCCTCCCTGCTGACGACGAATGCGGCCGTTCTCGAAGAGACGACCCGGTATCTGAGGATAAACATGGTGTCTGAGCCTTTCATGGCGATGAGCGCCATCCTCGCCGGCGGCCTCCAGGGCGCAGGTGATACAAGAGGAACCATGTGGGTCATCGTCATAGCCATGTGGCTGATCCGCCTTCCACTTGCATATTTTTTGGCTCTTGTTGCGGGCTACGGAGCCGTGGGGGTATGGTACGCAATGATAACGTCCATGATTGTTCAAGGTATACTTATGACATGGAGATTCCGTCAGGGGCGATGGAAGACATTAAAGGTCTGAAGGGGAAGTCGCCTTTCCATCTGTCATTGCGGCTTGTCCGCAATCTTTCTTCGAAGAAGGATTCCCGACAAGCGGGAATAGAAAGAAAAGGGACACTTCCCTATTTTTTCTATCTTTAGAAATCGTATATGTCGAGAAAAATAGGGAAGTGTCCCTTTTTAAACGACGAAGACCGACATGCTGAAACTCTTTAATACTCTGGGCAGAAAACTTAAACCCTTCGAACCCGTCAACAGGAAACTCGTGACAATGTTCACTTGCGGTCCTTCGGTCTATCAGCGGGCGCATATCGGCAATTTCAGGACTTTCCTTTTCGAGGATGTCCTCGATCGGTATCTGGAATTCTCGGGGTACAACGTCAAGCGCGGGATGAACTTCACAGACATCGAGGACAAGGCTATAGCGGAAGCGAAAAAAAAGAAGACCACGGTTCAGAGACTGGCTGATGCGAATATCAGGATCTTCCTCAAAGAAATGAAACTTCTCGGGATGGAAATCCCGGACTATCTGCCGAAAGCCTCGGAATGCGTAGACCAGACGGCCGAAATCATAAGAATCCTTGTTAAGAAAGGCATTGCTTACCGGCATGGGGGAAATGTTTATTTCGACCCGCTGCGATTTCCGGGTTTCGGGAAGTTGTACGGCCTGGATATGTCCCGCTGGCCGAAGAAGAAAAGAAGGTTTCATAGGGACACGTACCCGGGGAACAGGTGGAACCTGGGTGACTTTATCCTATGGCATGGCTACAAGCAAGGTGACGAATACTGCTGGGAGGCAGAGATCGGCAGAGGAAGGCCCTCGTGGAATATACAGGATCCCGGCATTGTCGCAAAATACTTCACTGAAACACTTTCTCTATACTGCGGAGGAATCGACAATCTGTATAGACACCACGATTACACCCGGGCCATTGTACAATCGGTAAGGCCGTATCCGATGGCGAGGTTCTGGCTTCACTGTCACCTTCTCACTGTGAACGGTCAAAAAATGTCCAAGAGCAGGGGCAATATCCTCTATACTGACGATCTCAGAAGGCTCGGATATTCCATGCAGGAAATACGGTTCTTCCTCATCTACGCGCATTACCGTGAGAGACTCGACTATTCTGAGAAAAGATTTGAATCGGCCGTGCGGAAGCTGAGGACATTGAAGTCGGCCGTGAAGAAAATCGGCAGCGTATCGACTCCGGAATCTTCCCACGAAGGATCTATCTCGCGGAAATTGAGACGGACATTTGTCGAATCCATGGATGATGATCTCCATGTCCAGCAAGCCTTTGACGGATTGTATACAATAATATCCGGTATAGACCGTAATGGATTGAAGGCCGCAGAGGCTTCGGCAATTATCAGCATCCTGCGTCAGATCGATACGGTTTTGGGGGTTATTTTTTAGCAATCCCCTATGTCTCACTTTAAAAAAGAAAAAATGTACAATTCGCCGGAATAAATGAGTTGCTAAGAAGTTCAGAAGTAAGCTTCTTGACGTCATTCCCGCGAAGGCGGGAATCCAGAAAAGAACTGGATTCCGGGTCAAGCCCGGAATGACAAACTGACAAACTCGTGTCTAAATATTAATGAACTGCCCTTTCTATAGAGAGTTTAGGGGAGATTGCCAATCATACAGGAGGTCCTGATGGATCAACAATTCACTGATGCTTCATCCTGCTGGAAAATTATATTATCCGATGTTCAAGGGAACAGACACTTTTTGTCGGTCATAG